>JADLHE010000225.1 GCA_020848965.1 Saprospiraceae bacterium | reverse complement strand
GGGAAGGACTTGTGGGTACGGTCAACCAGTACAGCGACCTCCACTTTTTTGGGCAGGGTTTCGAGGATGGGCTTGCAGGCGTAGAAGATGGTGCGGCCCGTATTGGCCACATCGTCCACCACGATGACGACCTTGTCCCGCAAATCTTCAATCGGCATCCCGACGGTGACTGGCGTGGCGAGCGGGTCGGCGGGGTTTAGCCGAAGCTGCGTAAGGTAAATTTGCTGCTTCGCAATACCTTGTAATTCGGCAACCAGCAATTTGGCGAAGGCCATGCCCCGGTTGTTGATGCCAGCCAGAATCAATGCTTGCTCGTCGTAGTTGTGCTCTACGATTTCGATGGCAAGCCGCCGAATTTTTTGCCGAATCTTACGGTCGTCAAGAACTTTCATTGGATGGTAAATGATGTATTTAATGTTGAATCAACTCTCTTTTAGCTCCAGAAACCATTAGGCACCGACTACCCTGGTCGTTGCGAAGAGCCGTTTGATGCTGTACCGCCCACTGCCGTTCACGAGCACCATCAACAGGCCGCCCGTGATGGCCAGGTTTTTCATGAAGAGAATTCCTTGCATTCGTCGGTAAACCTCCTCTCCGGCCACCCCGATTTCGGGGCAGGTGATGCTCATTTTGCATGCATCTGGCACATGCCAGAAGTCGTGGACAATAAAGGTGACGGGTACCCAGTACAGCAAGAGCAAGAACGCTCCCAAGCTGGAACGGTAGCCCGATAGTATCATCAATCCGCCTAAAACCAGCACCACGATAGCTCCATAGAGCAAAAAATCTGGATGCCATTTCAGGCCGTAAAAGTCCATCTTGGCCTTGGTTTGTTGGAAAAAAAAGATGGAATCGTACGCCTCGTACAAAAAAATAAAGGACAACAAAATGCGCCCAAGTAGGTCTGTGAAATCTTTCAAAGTCTTTTAATTTAGTAAACAATTCGAATGGGGCTGCGAAGTTCCACCTTAATTTCCAAAGCAACGTGTATCTGGCCCTAAAAATACAGTACATGTACTTTTCCGCCTTCCAATGGCTTGCGTTCGTTCAAGAGCACCATTTCGCCGTCCAAGCCCTTCGGTAGCCCAACGGTTGCTTTTATGCCCGATCGTGTCCACTCCAAACGAACGGAAATTTCTCCTTTTGGATGCGGCATTTTGCCTTCAGCAAATTGTAAACCCCTGAAAACGGGCGCAATTCGTACCGTTTCGAAGCCGGGGGAACCGGGATTGATGCCCAGCACAGTGCTCAAAAACTGGTAGTTCGGCGCTGCGCTCCAAGCATGGCAGTCGCTTCGGGTGGGTTCTGGCTCCTCGGCAAAGGTGGTCAGGCCCATGCTCAGCATGGTGCGCCAATCGTCGAGCTGGGTGTTGAACTCCTTGCCCATGTCGTGCTTTTTCAGGGCTTCGAGGAGGTAGAACCGGAAATAGAGTGTCGTTTGTGTGATGCTTTTGTCGCCAATGACTTTGTTGAGCAATTCGGGTTGGTCTTCCATCGGCAAAGCGTCGGTCAGTACGGCGAGGATATTGGCATGTTGGCTAAAAGTCTTTTTTGCGGGCGTGTCCGCCAGCATATTCCGGCCTGTGTCCCAGCATTGGCGATAGGTAGCCTTGATGACTTGGTCGGCTAGCGCCGAAAAGTGGTCAGCTTCCGATAGTTTGCCATAAAACTCAAAAATATCCGCTGCCTGCCGCAAAGTATAGGCGAATTGCAGGCTGAGAATGCTCGACCCGCCCTTTGCCACACCCGGTGGCACCCCGCCGATGCGCTCTTCATCGCTCCAAGGCCAGGCCCAGTCCACGAAGTTCCACCATTCCGTGCCGCCCATGATGCCGCTTGATGCCAAATGTGATTCTTCCCATGCCAGCACGCTGGCAATGCCGGGCAAAAACCGCCGCACAAAGGCCGTGTCGTTGCGCAGCATCCAATAATCATGCACCATGGAGACCCAAAACATGGAGTAGGTCGGTATGATTTGCATGTCGTTGCAAGGGTAGCGGCTCTGCGTCAGGCCATCGGGGATGCGGCTATTGTCGAAATCCTCGATGCTCTTTCGCACGAGGCGGTCGTCGCCGCTGACGTAGAGCGAGATGAGCGCTTGGATGCGGGTGTCGCCGACGTAGCTGAGTTGTTCGTAGTACGGGCAGTCGAAATAGGTCTCCCCGGCGCAACGCTGGGCCGTGCGCCAGCCCACCTCCCAGATTTTCTCATGGCTGGGGTCGCTGCTTTTGAAATCAGCTTTCGCAACGAGCGGGTAGCCGTAGCTCATGCCGTGCAAGTCGTTGATAGTCAGTTCTTCATCCCCTGTTTCTACCTCTATTTGCAGCCAGCGCCAAGTGCGGAACCACAGCGGTCGGAACGTTCTTTCCTTGCCGCCATCCGGCGAAAAACGGTCCTGGATGCCCATGATTTGCTTGCCCTGCCACTCGTTGCGGTTGCCTTTGTTGCGCTTTTCGTCAAAGAGCGCCTCGGCGTAGGTGAGGGTGATTTTTGCGCCTTTGCCGCCCGTGGTGGTCAGCACGGGGAAGGCGTTGACGAGGATTCCTTGGTCTATTAAAATGCTGGTTTTTGTTTTTGGTGGGAAAAACATTTTCACGGACAGGGACGAAGCCTCCATGCCGTTTTTCGTTTCCGACTGTTCACGAACCACTTTTCCTATGCTGATTTTTTCTTCGTCAAAAATCGGTATCGAACGGGGCACCAGCATCCAATTCCCGTCCGAGCCAAGTCCCCTTGGCTTTCCAGCGAACCATAGCGGCTGCGCTTCCTTCCATTTTGAATCATCAAAATCGGGTTGCTCCCAGCCCCACGGGTAGCGGCTGGCGTCCACATCATCGCCGTCGCCCGTGACGTGGTAGGCCTGCAATTTTCCCCGGTCAACGGGCAACGGGCGGTATGCCTCATTGCGCAGCACCCGCCAAGTTTTATCTGTATTCACAAGGTCTTCAGCCTCGGTATTGCCTTGTAGGATGAAGCCCGTTTGGTAGCTGATTTGGGCAAAAGGGGCATGCTCGGCGGCGTTCCAGACGATAGCGGCGAGCGAGTTTTTGCCCGGCTTTAGTTGCTTCGCAATGTCCACCGTCTCGAAATTCCAGTGGCCGAGGTCGCTGCGGGCGGGGCCGCTGCTCACGGGCTGTCCGTTCACGAAGAGGCGGTAGCGGTTGTCAGCACTGACGTGTACCACAAAGCTGCTGGGCACGGTTTTTAGCTCAAAATTTTTCCGAAAATGATAAACTCCATACTGCCTCGTTGATTCACCGGGACAAACCACCCAACGTGCCTTCCAGAAATTGTCGAGGATGCGGGGAGCGATGGTTTGCAGTTTGCAGTTGGCGCTTGGCAGCAGGGCCAGCACAAGGAGGACGGGTAAGAGTTTTTTCATTTCGTTTTGTTTTTTCGGTGCAATGAAGTAGGGTGGTGCTCGGTATTCAATTGGTTGAATTTCAGTTCATTGTGGAAAAAGGTCGCTATCGTTCGGCGACGAATGACCACTTGAGCAAAGGTAAAATAAATGAATTGCGACCTCACTTTATTCCTCAAACATTCCTTCCAATTCCTCCATGTTGAAGGTCAAGAAGCAATTTCGGCCAGAAGGGCTTTTGAAAGGGATTGCGCAAGCGAAAAGCTGGTCAATCAAGGCTTGCATTTCGGGGACGCTGAGCGGGGTGCCCCGTTTGGTGGCGGCGCTGCGGGCCATGCTGCGGGCAAGGTTCTCGGTGAGGTCTAGACTGAGTTCGATATTGCTTTTGTACTGGTCGAGCAGGGTTTCGATGATGCGCACCTCGTTTTGGCCGGGCGTCAGGTCGGCGGGAATGCCGTGGATGATAAAGGTGTCCTTGCCGAACTCCTGAATATCGAAGCCCAATTGGTTGATGGAGGGCATGATGTCGCCAAAAATGGCGGCGTCGGCAGTGGGCAGGCTAAAGGTTTTCGGGAAGAGCTGCTTCTGGGTAAAGGCTTGGCGGTCGTTCAGCGCCTCTAGGTAGCGCTCATAAAGGATGCGCTCATGCGCTGCCTGCTGGTCAATGAGCAGGAAGCCCGATTTGATATGACTGACGATATAAGTAGATTGTATCTGGTACGGCGCTTTTTGGTTTTTTGCGAACGAGGTGTTCGTGTCGCCGAGTTCGCCCGTGCTGCCCCAACTGCTGGCCACCGTGATGGACTCGCCTTCCTCGCCCTCAAAACCCAATTCGAGCGAAGGATTGCTGGCATTCCCAGCCTTTGGCGTCTCCTCCATTTCGTCAATATCGGCGTAGAGCTGCTGCCAATTGCGGAGGTTGGAGGCTTCCCGTGGGTCGGTTGCTGGTCGCTTCGCCCCCACGCCGGGCGCAAAATCCGAGGCAGATTTGGAGGCGGGTTCGTCCGAAAAACGGCTGCTGATGGTCTGGCCCCGGGACTGCGACATTTCCTCTTCGAAATCCGATTGCGGCGCTACGCTGAACGGCAGACCGAAATTCTTCGTGACCGAAAAACTCGTTTCGGCTTCAAAATCCAGTTCCGGCATGATGCTGTGCGTGCCGAGGGCGTGGCGCACGGCTACCCGCAAGTAATTGTAAACCAGCCGCTCGTCGTCGAACTTGATTTCCTGTTTGGTCGGGTGCACGTTGATGTCAATGCGGCTGGGGTCCATTTCGAGGAAAATCACATAGAAAGGGAAGGTTTCCTTCGGCAAAAGCTCCTCATAGGCCGTCATCACGGCGTGGTGCAGGTAGCCGCT
>JADLHE010000224.1 GCA_020848965.1 Saprospiraceae bacterium | reverse complement strand
GATTGAAAAGCCTGCGCCCCCAATCGTAAATCGTAAATCCTAAATCGTCAATTCATTTTCACTTTCTTTCCAAAATAATTCCTCAGCAAAGCTGCTGCAATATTGACAATTAATACAATCACGACCAATACGAAGGCCGTGCCGTACGCCATTGGGCGGCTGGCCTCTATCTGCGTACCGCTCGTCGAAATCACGTAAAGGTGGTACGGCAGCGCCATTGCCTGGTCCATGATGCTGTTCGGCAATTTGGGGAGAAAATAGGCTGCCACCGTGAAAAGAATCGGCGCGGTCTCGCCCGATACCCGTCCTACGGCGAGGATGAGGCCCGTCAGGATATTCGGTAGGGCAATGGGCAGCACCACCTTGCGGATGGTGTAAAGCTTCGAGCCGCCGAGGGCATAACTGGCCTGACGGAAAGTATCGTCCACCGACTTTAGTGCTTCCTCCGTGGTGCGGATGACGATAGGCAGTGCAAGCAGTCCCAGCGTCAATGAACCAGCCAAAATGCTCGCCCCGAAGCCCATTTGGTTTACAAAAAGCGCCATACCGAAGAGACCGAAGATGATGCTCGGCACGCCCGCCAAGTTGTTCGTCATCATCTTCACGAAGCGCTTCACGGGGCCTGCCACCGCATATTCATTTACATAAATGCCCGCCATGACGCCCACCGGGAAGGCGAACAACATGCTGCCCAGCACGAGATAAACCGTGCCGACAATAGCTGGCCAGATACCGCCTTTCGTCATGCCATCCGTCGGCATGGTCGTCAGGAACTCCCAACTGACCACCCCGATACCCTGTTTGATGATGAAAAACAGGATAAGGAACAGCACGGCCACGATGCCATAGCTGATGCCACGGGATAGGCCGAACATGATGGCTTGGCTTAGTTTTTTTCGACGTTCGTTGCTCTCGGGAAAGGTCATAAAATCGAATTGAGTAGTTGATGAGGTGACATCTTTTTGCCTGCTCCTAACTTGAAATTTAGTAGGCAATTGAAAGGCAAAAAGGTGTAATCTCGTCAACGGCCGTCCTTGAGATGACACCTTTTTGCCAGCGAACTTCTTGTAAAATTGAAATGTGAATTAGGCAAAAAGATGTCACCTCAAGGACTCAACTATTTCTTTTGGCAGAAACCCTTTCCACCAACAAGTTGATTATCAACGTAATAATGAACAACAAGCATCCCAGCGCAAACAGCGCCTGAAAGTGCAAGCCACCAAACGGCGCTTCCCCCAATTCTGCTGCGATGGTAGCTGGAATGGTGCGCACGGGCTGCAAGAGCGTCGGTGGCATGATGGCCGAATTGCCTGTGACCATGAGCGCCGCCATCGTCTCGCCGATAGCCCGACCGATACCCAAAATGGCGGCGGCGGTTATGCCCGATGAGGCATACGGCACGACCACTTTGCGGATGGTCTGCCATTGCGAAGCACCCAAAGCGAGGCTGGCCTCTTTCATCGCCCGTGGCGTAGTGCGCAGTGCATCCTCCGACACGGTAATGATGGTCGGCAGGGCCATGATGGCTAGCACGATGCTACCCGCCAAGGCCGTTTCGCCAACGGGCAGGTTGAAGGTGCTTTGTACCAATGGGACGATGACCACGAGGCCGAAGAAGCCGTAAACCACGGACGGGATACCCGCCAGCAATTCGATGACGGGTTTCAGGAACTTGCGCACCCGCTCGTCGGCGATTTCGGCCAGGTAAATGGAGGCCGCCAAGCCCAGTGGCAAGGCGATGAGGATGGCGAAAAACGACACCAACAGCGTGCCGAGCAGCAGCGGCATCACGCCCATACGAGCAGCGGGGCGGCTCGTTGGGAACCACTCCGTATCGGAGAGGAATTTGCCAACCGTAATTTTGTCAATGTTTAATGGAATGGCGGATTTCAGCTTGCCGTCCGTTTGCGCAGCAGGAAAAAAGGCCAGCGAACCGGGCAGGCTGTCCATGTAGCTGTCAATGCATTTGGGCAAAAACTCGAAGTTTTTGCCGAGTTGCTCCTCGGTGAATGCTTCGCCGAGTTCGTCCAAGCTGAACCGCTCGATGGGTTGGTCGGCACCACCAAGCGCCTTCCAATTGGTTATTTTTTGGTCAAAAACGTCCTTGATTTGCGCAGCGGACAAGTCCTTCACCGGGTTGCTCTGGTGGACGTACATCGTGAACCCTTCCTCCACGGGTGAACTGCCAAAGAACGAAACGCCCTCCTTGAACAGGAAGACGATGATGAGCAGCACCACAAACCCGCTGGAATATCCGCAGATTTTGATGAGGCTCTCGAAAACAGGCTCGGTGAAACGGCGGATTCGCATTGAATAGATTTCAGATATACTTTCATAGGTGGAATTTGATTTCAGATTGCAGATTACATGATTCCAGATTTGTGATTTATTTACGATTCAGGAATTGTAAATGGCCGATTTTACCTTGCCATTAAAGCAGTCACCCCCAACTCTTAAATCTTATATCATGTAATCTGCAATCTTAAATCAAAACCATCAACTTAGCATGAGGCAGCCCTTCTACCTTACTGGCACATACCCTGCATCGCCCACGTTCTTCTGCCCGGCGTCGGACATTACATAGTCAACGAAGGACTTGACTTTTGCCTCGTTCTTGGCATCATAAAAATAGTACAACGGGCGAGCAACCGGGTAGGTTTTATCCTTGGCGCCTTGCACGGATGGGGCTACAAAGGTCTTGCCTTGGTCGTAGGAAACGGAGAGTGGTTTCACGCCGTTGGTGACATAAGCCAAGCCTACATAGCCTATCGCCCCTTTGGTCTGGCTAACGGATTGCACGATGGCTCCCGTGGCGGGCATGTTCAGCACGGTGGTGGCGTAGTTTTTCTTATCCATCACGTGCTCCTTGAAGAACTCGTAAGTACCAGAAGAGCTTTCACGGCTGTAGGCCACGATGGGTGCATCTGCGCCACCGACTTCTTTCCAGTTCTTGATTTCGCCTGTGAAGATTTTTTCGAGTTGCTCACGAGTCAGTTGCGCCACTTTGTTCTCTGGGTGAACGATGACCGACAGTGCGTCAAAACCGATGACAGCTTCTTTCACTTCGATGGACTTGCCTTGGAACTTCAGTTTCTCATCCGTTTTCAGTTCACGGGACGACATGCAGATGTCCGTGGAGCCATCCAACAGGGCGGTGATGCCCGTGCCAGAACCGCCGCCCACGACCGTGATGGCCGAGCCAGCGTTGGCTTTCATGAACTCTTCCGCTTCTTTTTGGCTGACGGGCAACACGGTATCCGAGCCTTTCACGGAGATGGTCGTTGCGCCAGCAGCAGCGCCAGCGTCAGTGCCTTCTGTAGTTGTAGTTTCAGTTTTGTCGCCACCACAAGCAGCGAGGAAAAGGGTGATTGCGAGGAAAAGGAAATTGATATTTTTCATTGTTGTTGAGTTTTCGCAGGGCGTTGCCCTCCGTTGATGAATTCCGCCCTTTCAGGGCTTTGCATTTTGGGTAGCCCTGAAAGGGCAGAATATATTAGCATAGGGCAACGCCCTATGTTTTGACGAAATACGATAGCATGGGGCGACGCCCTATGTTTTCGTTTCCCATGTTTTCAATTCATTAAAAATTCAATTGTGCCTGCAAGCGCAAGAACTGCCCTTCTTGGTAGTTGTCCTGCTTCGCAAAATCCTCGTAGCGGCGCTTTGCGATATTGTAGGCTGCTGTCAATTCAAAGTATTTAACGGGGGCCCATTCAATGCCGAATTCGACCTCGTCAATATCATAGCTACGGGCGTCTTGCTCGTTTTTCTTGCCACCTTCGTAGTGCTGAATGCGGGCGAACGGGATGATGGTGTGGTTGCCTTTTTTCATCAAATAAGACAATACTACATAGCCGCCTTTCAGGTCTTGCACTTCAATGGAGTCTGTTACTGGATTGAACTGCGGGCCTTTGCCTACGTTATATTCCGCTTGGATACCAAAGGGTTTTGGGAACAACACGAACGTGCCGCCGAAGCGTTGGTCGGTGTAATTATGGCTGGTGTTAATCTTTACGTCCTTGGTGATTTTGTCTGGCCCTACGACTGCTTTGCCAGTATAAGCCTGTACGCTGGCCTCCACGATTTGGCTTCCAATCTCCATCGGCCAAGTGACACGGCTGACAATATGGGGTTCGTTGTTCAATTCAGGCTTATTGGCGCTCTGGCCATTGTATGCACCAATGGCAAAAACACCGTAGTTACCAGTTCCTTTTAAGCCTTCTTTTGGCAACCGCTCCAAGAGTTTGCGCTTTTCGGTTGGCGTCCAGAAAAAGACCACGCCTAGGTCACGCTCATTGGGTGCTGCGCTGTTGATGGCATCGCTTCGGTCTAGGTTCAATCGGTTTTGGCTTGACTGAAGATTGTCGAAGCCAAAAGGCACTTTGCTTTGCCCGATGCGGAAGCGGAACTGGTTTTCATCGTCGAGGCCGAGGTCGAAGTAAGCGTCCCGGATTTGAAAGAAGTGGAGGTTGTTGGCATCCACGCTTTGGGCGATGTCGGGCTGGACGTAAAAATAAACCCGCTTGTTCAAATGCCCTGAAAATACAAGCCGTGAGCGGCGGATAAAGAACCCTCCATTGTCGCCGATGCTGCGGTCACAGGCCTCGCATTTCAGGTCTTTGTTGGTTTCCAAAAGTCGGTTGTAGCGTACTTGTGAATAGCCCTTCAATGAAATGGTTTCATACCATTTCTTTTCAGGTTCGGCTGGCTTTGCTGGTGCAGCAGGTTCGGTAGGCTGTTGGGCCTGTGTTTGCGTAGCAAAAGCCATAAAAAGGCAGGTAAGTGTTGTTGTCAGAAACAGCCCAAAGGGCAGCCCAATGCGGTTGGTCTTAGCCATGTTTTTCTGTAATTTAAGCTTGTTTAAAACTGTGTTTCCAAAATCCGCTGCAAAGTTGAGCAGTAGATTTTCTATAGGCGGGATTCCAATATTAAGTCTATGTTAAGTTTGGGTTCATGGCTTCATTGACCCAATGTTTCATGGTTGCCCACGTAACGTGTTCCAAGACAATGAAGCCATGAAACAATGAAGCCATGAACCAATGAAGATTACCTTTGCCCGCAATGGACTTCTTTCTGCAATTTCAACTCAGCGGCGTCGAATGGTGGGTCTTGGCGCTCTCGGCATTGGCCATTGGCCTATCGAAAACGGGGCTTTCGGGACTTGGGACGATGTTCGTTCCGGTGATGGCCGCCGTTTTTGGTGGAAAGTCGTCATCGGGCATCGTGCTCCCGATGTTGGTCATGGCCGATGTGTTTGCGGTGGTTTACTACCGCCGCCATGCCGATTGGCCGGTACTGTGGAAGCTGCTGCCGTGGGCCTTCGTGGGCATCGTTGTGGGCACGTTCACGAGCCAAGCTATTGACGATGAGGCTTTTAAGCGCATCATGGGCGTCATCATCGTTTTGAGCGTAGCGATTATGATATGGCAAGAGACCCGCACGGAATACCTCGTGCCAAGCCATTGGGCCTTTGGGGCGGTCATGGGCTTGGCGGCGGGCTACACGACGATGGTGGGCAATTTGGCAGGGGCCGTCACCTCGCTCTACCTGCTTTCCATGCGGCTG
Organism: Saprospiraceae bacterium; assembly: GCA_020848965.1. Classification (GTDB taxonomy): domain Bacteria; phylum Bacteroidota; class Bacteroidia; order Chitinophagales; family Saprospiraceae; genus UBA6168. The sequence continues at coordinate 668 of JADLHE010000224.1, read as the reverse complement.
CCAAAGAACAGTTTCATCGGCACGGGTGCTTGGTTTTATTTGGGCATCAATGTGTTCAAACTGCCCTTCCATATCTATTCCTGGAAAACGATTTCGTGGGAAACATTCAAGCTCGACCTCGTGGTGTTCCCCATCATCGCTGCGGGGGCATTGCTGGGCATCGTCATTGCGAAGCACCTGAGCGAATCGCTCTATCGCAAATTCGTCATTGGCATGACCTTGGCCACCGTCATCTTCTTATTTTTCTGAAAAGCAGGCTTTGACCTTTCGTAATCGCAAACTATTCATCATTCATCATTTATCATTCATCATTAACTACCTTTGCCCCGTATCACAAAATCATTTTCCTATGAAAATCAACAACTTACTATGCTTATTGGCTGCTGCCGCAATGCTGGCGACGGGCTGCGTTTCCACCCAAAAATACAAGGACATGCAGAAGGCTCGTGACCACTTCAAGGCCGAGTACGAAAACTTGCGGGCCACCGAGAATGAAAATGAGGAGCTTTCCGTGAAGCTGCGGCAGTCGGAAATGCAATTGACAAAAGCAAAAAACAGCATAGAACAGCAACAATCGGAGCTGAATATCCTGAAAAACTACAACGAGCAGCTTGCTGCGCAATTCGAAGCGGCTGCCAAGGAAAATTCGAAATTGCTGTCGCAATATT
>JADLHE010000223.1 GCA_020848965.1 Saprospiraceae bacterium | reverse complement strand
TCGGACGCCCTCCAAATTGGCGAGTGTCCGAATGAATCGAACCGCATTTTCGGTATAGTTCGGTGCAGTATAGATGACGAATACCAGTCGACGAGTAGATTTTTCGCTTTATAATTATCTTAAAATCTGTGTCGAGCAAATATAAAAAAACGGGCTTCCCAAGATGCAGGGAAGCCCGTTTTTAATGAAAAAATCACGTCTTTATTTTTCTACGACAAACTTCTTGGCCACCACGCCATTTGGCGTCGTGATGTTCACGAAGTAGATGCCATTGCCGAATTCATCCAAGCTGACCTGCAATTTGCGGGTGTCCTGAAGGAAGTTTTGCGTAGCAATCAAACGTCCCTGAACATCGAAGAAGGTAGCTTTCCCACTTCCATCCAATGGTCGGAGGAAGTTGATATAGAGCAAGGTACTGGCTGGATTGGGTGCCAAGCTGATGCTGTTCTCAAAGGCAGCTTCCGTGGTGCCTGTGGTGGCATTTTCATCAATAATGATGTTCATTTTGGGCGTGCCCAACCAGCCACCCGTACCATCTTCCACGATGAACGTGAAGAAATCATAGATGGCATTGCCGTCTGTGTTTGTATAGCTGATTTTCTGAAGATGGATGTCCGACATGTTGAACTGGTCGCCCACGCTTAACGGAACGCCATTGCGGCTGAGGTAGCCGAAATCCGTTTCATCAATCACCGTGAAGACGAGTTCATCGCCTTGGTTGTCCACATCATCCACTGCCAATTCAAAGTTGTGGATGATTCTAGTATCCAATGGTTTGACATAAATGGTGTCGTCATTCACCAAGTAAGGGCTGTTTGGTGAAATGCTTGCGCAAAACTCAAGCCCCCATTTTTCAATAGAACCGCCCTGGCCTTCTGGGTCTATCACCTCGACCTTCAGCGACCAAGTGCCCACGGTGTTCTCCCCATCGAACAAGCTGAGCGCCTCCTGTGGCATATAAGAATAGCCGTTGAGCGGTGGGCAATCAATGGCGAAAGGAGACTCATCGTTCAAGCCAAAATTGAAAGTGGAAACGTTGCCGCAAATGTTTTCAAACAGCTTGACCGAGGTTCCCGCTGGGCTTACCAACGAAATCCGCAAATCATTCAAAGCATCGTGCTCGCCCTTCAACTGTGTGACGTTGACATCTGAAATTGTGCCGCTTTGAAGAATGGTGAGGGTACTCAACACTGTAGGTGTCCCGACTCCGGGGATAGCCTTTGGTATATCACTGGAATTGAACGGAGCACATTGAACCGTAAAGGTTTGGAAGGTTTTTGTGGTCATAAAATCCGCAGTTCCGCACTCGTTCGATGGTCGCACCCGCCAGTAATAGATGGAGCTTTCCTCCAATGCATTGCCTGGGGTAAAGCTCGCCTCGGTTAGGCCCGTGCCCGATTCGATGATGGTGCTTGGCTCGAAAGTAGGGCTGGTGGAAAGCTCAAAATCGTAGAGGTCGGCCTGTGGGAGGTCTGTCCAAGTGAAAATAGGCTGCAAGCCCAAATCCGATTGCCCATTGCTTGGGTTTACTGCTTCCAAAGCAGAAAAATCGTTGTAAAAAATATTGAAAAACAGTTGAAGATAGGTTGTATCTTTACCCGAAATGCTTCGCAGCGTCATTTCAAAATCGCCATCTGCGGTAACATCCGCCATGTCAAAAGTGACGACTGCCGACTCGCCAGGCATTGCTGGGTTATTGGTAAAATCCAGGTGAACACCAGTTGGCAAACCCGATACAATTTCAAATTCAATAGGTTGGTCGTAACCGAGTACGCTGCCCGTCAATAATTCAACAGCAGCACTGCTTGGAACACAAACCTGCTGGTATTGCGGCGAAAGGCTAATTGTGTAACTAGCTTCTGTGGCCGGTGCTATCGCAAAATTTTGGTTGGAAACGTCGAAGAAAATATTGTTCGATGCTTCAATGCGGATACGTGCGTTGTTGGCCGTGATGTCTGGTACGAAAACCGTTTCGGAGCCGTCATTAGGCGTGGCTATCGCCAGCGTTTTATTGAAATTCAATCCACCATCAGTTGACAATTTGATGTTCACTGCTTTGCATTTCACCTTGTCATTGTCAGTGTTTGCCACATCCCATGTAATAGTTACTTCCTGACCGCCCACCAGGTTGTCAGAGGAAGTATTTGGGTATTGAACTCGAAATGGGCCAGCAGAATCTGTGGCTTTGAATTTGACGTCCTTCCAAGTGATGCCGCCACCACCTTCCGTCACGTTATTGTCACGAACGGTGCAGCGGAAATTCATATTCCGGCTATAATCTGGGAGGGTCTCCACGTTTTCATAGCCATTGTTCAAAATAATTGGCAAACGTGGGAAGTAGCGTTTTGGGCTTGCCACTGGGTCATACACCCTGAACAACGGGCAGTCGCCTGTTGGGCTACCCAAGTCTGAAATTGGACCTAGGTCAATTTGCTCCCAGATATAAGTCAGGGGGTCTCCATCTGCATCGGTTGCCTGTGCATTCAATTCGAATGGGGTGCTGATTGGGATATAAAAACCATCTGTATAGCTAAGGCTTACATCTGGAGCATGATTGCTTGTTTCAATGGTTTGGCCGCAAAGCGTTCCAGCGCCTTGGTGGGTGTTCACCCAAAACTCCTCCACTGTGCCGCCGTGGTAATGCACGTTGGCGGGGCCAGGGATGTTCTGATTACCACAAGAACCTTGGTAAGACAAAATAGTGCTGCCACTGCCCGGCTCCCAAGCAGAAGCTGCATGGTGTTGCCCACCTTGGCCAGGGCAGTTGTTAAAGGTGTGGCCGCCAGTGTATTGGTGACCCATTTCGTGCGCAGCAATGGTTAAGGTTGTGCCCACAACGTCAGTACCCCAGTGGCAAGTAACGCCACGGCCTTTGCCTCCTGTGCAAACCGAACCCGAAACAACACCACCTACATCGGTGCAGGGCCCAGTGAAAACATGGCCAATATCGAAACTTGGCAGGCCAACAATCAGGTTCATAACGTCCTCGTTCTGTCCCAGCAAAGCACCGCCCATATCTGAATTTTGATAGGGGTCTGACTCTTTGTTTGTGAAAACCAAAAGGTCGTTGTTTGGAATCAGGATGAGGCGGAAATCTGCGTCACGCTCTAAAACTGAGTTTAGCGTGTTGGTAGCTGTCACCAAAGTTGAGAGAACGGATGGCACTGTGCCACCATGACTAAACCCATATTCTCCAGTACAAGCTAGTGCAAAGCGGTAATCCCGCCTTACTACCAAGCCTCCTTCACCGCCACCACGGAACTTAACCTCTTCTTGTTGGAGCGAAGCGTTCGGGTCAATGGAAGTTTGACCCTCCATTGGAACGTATTGTATGAATGTAGGGGGAAGGTCAACGCTGTTCCAATTCAACTCTGAGCGGTTGAAAACGAGGTAATACTGTGTTTGGTTGTTGGCGTAGGGCATTACCAAAGAACCGCCTTCGTCCTTGATGATAAAGGCATGAAAGCCATCAAGACCATAGCCCAAACGCACGGTTCTATCTGGGTTTTCCAAGCTTTGTCCAGCAAAAGTCCGAATCATTGGATAGCGGGCAGCAAGGTCAGCGTGCATAACTGGGGAGTCCCAAACCTTGAAGGTTTCAAAACTGCCATCCGGTAAAGGCAATTGCAGTTGGAGGTTACCAGCTTTCGCTTCGGCAGACCCCTCGGCAGGTGCATTGGCCAAATGGTTGCGCATGGCCTCAAGGTCGAGCGCATAGGTCAGGTACTGGTTCGGCATTGTCACCGTTTCAGCATTCTTTGGCAGGAAAATCTGGGATTCGGTTACTTGTTTGAAATAACTGGGCACCGATTGGGCCATAAGCCCTGTTGTGAAGAGGAACGCAAGAAACGCAGTCAGGAGATGTCTCATCATGGATAGAAGATTAATTTTATTTACAGAGTTGGTCAAAAACCAGTTCGCACGAAACGGGCATTCAGCACTTTTGCTCGCAAATTTATAACCACTTATGGCAATTATTTTTGTCAAAAACTGCTCAGTTTGCAGTGTGGCAAACAATTGAATGAGATTGTAACGAAAAGCTAAAGCAAAGTTACACTGCTAGGCCCCCAGCCGTTCAACAACTTCGGCCCTTTTTCGCACCGCCACGGGCACTTTTGCCCCATCCGCCATTACGATATAGCCGCCATCCGTCTTTATGAACTCCCGGATATGCTCGAAATTCACGAGATGTGATTGGTGCGCCCGAAGAAAACCAACTTCTTCGAGAATCGTTGAAAAATCCTTGAGGGTTTTGGTCAGCAATAGTTTTTGACCATTCGTGAAATGCACCTCGGTATAGTTCCCGTCAGCTTCCATTCTCAGGATTTCGGATAGGCGTGCAATGTGAATTTTCTCCGAAGTGTGCAATGCAATGGTCTTGCTTACGCCTTTCGTGGGTGCTTCTTTTTGAAAATGCTCCCGCAAAACAGGTACTTGCGTTTGTGTATGATTGGCCACAGCAAGCATCTTTTTCGCTCGTTCCACCGCTCGGCGGAGTTCTTCCGGGTCAATGGGTTTGAGCAAATAATCCACCGCTGCAAAGCGGAAGGCACGGATGGCGTGCTCGTCGTGTGCTGTGGTGAAGATGAGTTGGAAGCGCAGGTCAGGCACGATTTCCAGCAGGTCGAAGCCAGTGCCGTCGCCCATCTGGATGTCGAGCAAGAGCAGGTCGGGTTGGGAATTGCGCAGCAACTTGGCTCCCTGCACCACCCCATCGGCCTCGCCCACGATTTCCACTTCGGGGAACATGCGGGCTAGGTCGTCCCGCAGGATTTGAATGGCGTGCGGGTTGTCGTCAATGAGTGCGGTGCGGATTTTTTTCATCAGAATTAGGTTGTGCTTTGGCGCAAAGATAGCACAACCAGTTTTTGAAAAAACGGATACATTTACGAATCAAAACGCCCTCGGAAAAGGGCATCTCTTCATCTAATAAATTGACTTTCAATGAAAAACACAGTTTCTCGATTCAGGCTTCTCTTTTTTTTCTTCTCCTTTTGTTCCGTTCCGGTTTTGAGCGATGCTCAAAGTCAGATTAATTTCCAAATTGACCCTTACTTTATTTTCACCAAGCCAGCCAGTTCGAATGGCACCCGCAACTTCAAATTAGGGGGCGGGCCGGGCGTGGGGCTTTCACTTGTCAAAAAAATGGGTAGTAAATTCAAGCTAGATGGCGGTGTACTGGTCAACTTGCTTTGGTTCAAAGAAACTGGTATTCAAGTCAACTGGGCCACAGGTAAGGCTTTTTACGACCGGAAGTTTCAAATTTTTGAATATGGCTTTGCCGGCAATGCTTCTTATAAAATAGGTAACGAAAAATTCTTCGTTAAGCCAACGGTTGGGCTAAGCTATACTTGGTTCAATGGGAGCGAAAAATATGAACTAACAGATGGGCCAGGAGAGGATTTAGGGGAAGATAATGGTGGTTTTGGCAGCTCTTTGAATCTACATGGTGGGCTTGGGTTTAGCCGAAGTCTGGCCAGTGGCAGGCGCATTTCCTTACAAGTATTGTATGCCCACCACTTTGGTGATTTGGAGACAAAAAGGTTTGAACTTTTTGGCACACCTTCTTTCCAACTTCACACATTCAAAGTGAATTTGGGTCTGTTGGGCCTTTTCCGCAAAAAGAAACCTGAAACCCCTTCCAATTGATTAGTTTATCTAAAACCTGCCTCGTTTTTTTGGTGGCCTTGCCAATATTGCTGGCAGCCCAGCCCTACCGCTTCACCCAATATACGGTGAGCAATGGCCTGCCGCAGTCGCAGGTCTATGCCACCTTGCAGGACAGCCGGGGCTACCTCTGGCTGGGCACGCAGGGCGGCGGCCTGGCTCGGTTCGATGGGCGTAGTTTCAAGACCTTTGCGGAAAAAGACGGGCTGAAAGGTGCATATGTGAACGCCCTTGCCGAAGACCCACAAGGCAATCTCTGGATTGGCACCAACCGGGGCCTTTGCCGCTTCGATGGCCGCAGGTTCGGTTTCGAGGAATTGAAACATGGGCAAGACATTGCAATCAATTCCCTCGCATTCAGGCAGTCGAACGACTCAACAATTTTGTTTATCGCTTCGCAAAATGGGGCTTACAGCTTTTACCTAAAGCCACCTTCGCCTGAGTACGGCAAGCAACGCTTGGAGCGCCCACATCAGCTTGAGGCAGCGGACGGGCAGCCATTCGGAAGGCTCACCGCCACATTTTGCGACAGCAAAAACCAAGTCTGGATGGGCGGCGACGATGGCCTCTTCAAATTGTCCAATGGCCAATGGCAGGTTATCCAGCGCCGCAAAGCCGAGGTCATGGCCATCGCTGAAACCCGGGACGGGCGAATCTTGGCAGGCATTTTCAACAGCGGCATCCTCATCTTGGAGGGCAAAAAGCGCAGCTACCTCAACACCCAGAATGGCCTGCCCAGCAACAAGGTGCAATGCCTCTGGCGCAACCCTTACGACAACAAAATCTGGATTGGCCTGCAAGATGCGGGCCTCTGCATCTGGGACCCCGCCACGGGCCGAGTCGAGCGAATTACCGAAGGCCAAGGGCTTTGCAGCCGCAATATCCGCAGCATCATCGGCGACAAATCGGGCAAGGTGGTGTGGCTTGGCACCTCCGGCGGCGGGGTCTGCAAGTACAGTACGCAGCGCTTCGAGCATTTCGACACGGGCGACGGGCTGCGGAGCAATTTCGTGTATGCCGTTTGCGAAGCAAAAAACAACCGGGGACGATGGTTCTCCGCTGGCGACCGGGGCATCAGCTACTGGGGCGCTGCCAACGACTCCTCGCAAACGACCGTTTTCCGCCACTTCGACGGCTCCAACGGCTTTTACAATGTCAAGTGCCGGGCGCTCCACCGTGATTTCTACGACCGTATCTGGGTAGGCACCGAAGGCATGGGACTCGCCGTCCTCGACGAGCAGACGGGTGGTGCATTCCAGTTTTTTTACAAAAGAAATGGCCTCGCCGGAAACTGGATTCGGGACATTGCGCAAGACCCCACTGGCGCTATCTGGGTGGCCACGACCGATGGCGGCATCTCCAAAATGACCTTTCCAACTGGCAGTTTGGCCACGCCCAAGTTCCGCAATTTCGGCCTCGCCGATGGGCTGCACGACCTCACGGTTCATGCTTTGCACATTGATAAAAAAGGGCGTGTTTGGTTCGCTTCGCAAACGGGCGAGGTGGGTTTTATCGAGAACGACAAGCTGACCTTGTTGGGCCTTGGCGACGGCTTGCCCGGCAGCACCGTCCGTTGCCTCACCGAGGATGAGCATGGACATCTCTGGGTCGGTACTGCGGGCGGCGGCATTGCTTTTGCGGATATTTATCGTGATAAATACTTGAAATTCAAGCAATTGGGCTTAACGGATACCCTGGCCTCTGCCAATGTCTATCTGCTCCACGCCGACAAAGCCGGGCTGCTTTGGGTCGGTTCAGAGCGGGGTGTTGACCGCATAAAATTGGATTCTGCGGGGAATTTCCTGAAGGTAAAATACTTCGGACTGGCCGAGGGCTTCCTCGGCATGGAGACCTGCCAGAACGCCGTGACCACTGGCCCCGACCTGTGGTTCGGCACGATGAACGGCCTCATGCACTACCTGCCCGCTACCGACAATTCACTGGGTGGTGCGCCAATGCCCGTGCTCACGGGCATCCGGTTGTTTTACGAGCCACTCGAAAACTCGCCAATGGCCCGCTGGTCGGACAACTGGGGCGGATTGGTGAACGGCGCCATTTTCCCTTACAACCAAAACCACCTCGGCTTCGAGTTTTTCGCCACCGACTTCCTCAACCAAGAGCGGGTCATGTACTCGTGGCAGCTCGTTGGCCAAGAGGCCGATTGGTCGCCGTTTTCAACAAGGACGGAGGTCAGCTACGCCAGCCTGCCCCCCAACGAGTACCGGTTCCGGCTGCGGTCAAGGAACGAAGACGGCATCACGAGCGAACCTTTGGACGTAGCTTTTACCATCACCCCGCCCTTCTGGCAGACGTGGTGGTTTCGCCTTGCGGCAATTGGTGGGGCGCTGCTGCTTGGCTGGGGCTGGTTCAGGTGGCGCATTGCGCAAGTAAAACAAAAAGCCAAGCTGGAAAAAGAACAGCTTGAACTGCAAAACCGACTGCTTACTTTGGAGCAGAAATCGAGGCAATTGCAGATGAACCCGCACTTCATTTTCAATGCCCTGAACGGCATTCAAAGCCTTGTTTCTTCGGGCAATATGGACTCGGCCCGGCAGTATATCCTAAAGTTTGGCCGACTGATGCGGGCGGTGCTGGACAATAGCCGTCAGCAATTGATTCCGCTTGATAAAGAGGTGGAAACCTTGCGCCAATACCTCGAAATGGAGCAGTTCTGTCGGGAAGGAAAATTCGATTTTGAACTAGATACCAGCGGCATCGAAAGCCCAAACTTACAAGTGCCACCTATGCTGCTACAGCCCTTTGTGGAGAACGCCATTTTGCATGGCATTGGGCCGCTATCCGGCAAGAAAGGCTTGATTTCACTGCATTTTACTGAAAAGGAAAACTTGTTGGAAGTGGCCGTTCGGGACAATGGGATTGGCATTGAACAATCGCAAACCCGGAAAGCTGGGCAGGATTTGGAGTCCCGGCAATCGGTCGGCATCGCCGTGACCAGGGAGCGGCTTGAAATCATGAAAAGCGAAGCGGGCTTCAAGGAAAATGCCTTTGAGGTGCAGCAACTCAAAGGGGAAGATGGTGAGATAGAAGGCACAGAGGTCATCGTGAGGATGGGCCTCTGAGCCTTCTTTTTTATCAGAATTTCACCACTTTTTCCGTCAAGAATTGGCCATTGGCCATTTGGATTTGCAGGCTGTAAAAACCTTGGGGCAGGGTGCCGAGGTCGAGCAGGTAACTCGTCGAATTCACTGCCAATCTTCGAATTAATTTTCCGCTCAAATCGCTGACAATCAAGCTATTAATGGTTTCATTTCCAGCGGTGAGCATCGCCTTTCCGCTAGTTGGGTTGGGCGAAATTTGAACCGAAATCGCCTCTTTTTCCTCTTTTGTATCGCTGACAAAGGGCGAGAAATGCAGGTTGTCAAGCAGCACAAAATCATCGGTGGCAAAATTGTCTTCATTCAACTCCCATTGCCCCAATTCTGTATAGAAACTGAACAGTACTTCCCCCTTGAAATTCGCTGGCAAATTGTAATTGTGATGCACAACATCACCTTCTTCTTGGTCGTAAACGATTTCTTGACCCGCCTGTGCACCTCCCCATTTGACTTGGAACATGCTGCTGTAATCATAGCCTTCGTCTTGGGCTGTTTGGTTGCGCAGCAACGCAAGGTCGAACTCCAATAGCGAATTTTGCGAAGC
>JADLHE010000222.1 GCA_020848965.1 Saprospiraceae bacterium | reverse complement strand
TGTTGGTTATTGGCTTTTTGCAGTTGGCCGTTTATTGCCCTTTGCAAAAGGCTGCTTTATTTTAAAACGGTTGACAATGGGGCTGGTTCAATGGGTGTGCCATGTGTTTTATCATCAAAAAATGGCGGGGGAAAGGGAGCGTGGGGTGACATTTTGGCGGGGATTTTTGGATTTTGGGTGACGGGGTGGCAGGTGGGGTTTTCGATATGCTCAAAATCTGAAATCTGTGTATTTTGTGGCTTCACAAACCAAGCTCCGATGAAAAAGAAGAAACCCAAAGTAGATGTTGACCAAGTGCTGGCAACCATAGACCGCACCTTGAAGGAGATAAGGGAAGGCCTGAAACCAGAGGAACTGACAGCTGAAGAAAGGGCAGAGGTTTCGAAAGGTTTTCTAAAAGTCATTGTGCAAGCGCACAAGTGCAAATTGAACCTCCGTATCTCAGAATTGGAGGAATCCAATCCAAATGCCTCTACCCGTGAAGCGATGATTTACGCCTTAACCTCACTACCGGATGATTTACCTACAAAGTCATTGATGGAACTGGTAAAGTGTATGGCGGAAATGTGGGAGAATCGGAAATCAAAAGTATTTTAGCGGTTTGTTTACCCTTTCAAACTAAGCCCTTGGCCTTTTTCAAAAAAATCATCGTCTTTACTTTTCTACTTATTGCGCTAATAGTATTCCTACTGTTGGCAGCTTTGATTTCTGAAGTATTGGGAGCGGAATTGACGAGTGAAAAAGGCATAGACTTCCTGATAATTTTATTGGGTGAGAATTACATCGTAAAGTTAATTGTCGTTCTGGTAGTCTCCTTGGCTGTACCAATTTTCATTACACCGGAGCTAATCAAAGGCATTTTCAAACGGGAGGAAAAGCCCCTTGCCCTCTCCCCCGAAGAAACCCAAAAGAACTACGATACCATCCGCCAATACCTCCGCCAACGCTACGAGCGGCGCAAGGACCAAAAACTGGCGGGCGACCAACTTTTCAACCTCCGCATAAAGCCTACCACCGAAGGCACCACCCCCGAAAAAGCCGATACCTTCATCACCCTGCAAGGCAAAAAAACGGGCGAAGAAATCCAGCAAATCTTTGAAAAAGCAAGGCGGCGGCTCTTGGTCACGGGCCTCCCCGGTGCTGGCAAGACCTCTCTGCTGCTGAACCTCGCCCTTGAACTGCTGCAAACCGACCCCGACCACCTCGCCGTGCTGCTGAACCTCGCCACTTGGCGCAGCGACTTTCCCAGCTTCGACGATTGGCTGCGGGAAATACTGCCCGCCGAACTTGGCGTCACCAAACGCTACGCTGCCGAGATTTTGCAAAAAGGCCAGCTCACCCTGCTCCTCGACGGTCTCGACGAGGTGGCCGAGGAACACCGTGCCTCCTGCCTGAAAGCCATCGGCGAATACGGGCGGCAGGGGCGTGACTACGTGATTTCCACCCGAAAGGACGAGTACAAAGCCCTCGAAAAGGACGCCCCCGTCTGGGCACAGATAGAAGTGCTGCCCCTGACTGATAAGCAACTGCTCGCCCAACTCGACCGTGCCGACCGCCGGGACTTCCCCGAAGCGCCCGACCTGAAAGCGGCGCTGCAACACGACCCGCTGCTGCTGCGAGTGGCGGAGACGCCGTTTTATTTGAATTGCTTGCAGTTGTTGTTTCGGGGTGGGAATACGCTTTCGGAATTGAAACTAATAGGCACAACGGTGGAGGAGCGGCAGGCGGAAATCACAGAGCGGTTTGCGGAGCAGGCTTTGGCACAACCAAGCAAACATGGCTCGCCGCAGCAGGTGCGTCACTGGCTGGCGTTTCTCGCTTCTAGGATGACGCAGCGGAACAAGGTGGTGTTTGAGTTGGTGGATTTGCGGCATGATTGGTGGAGGTGGACTTTCAATCAGCATTTGACAATAGCATTAATAAGGTTTTTTTCTTGGTCTATTGGGTGGGTTTTGCTATTAATTCTATTTGGGATTGCATTGGTTTATTTCATCTTACCAGATAGAGAAGGCATACTATTCTATTTAATTATGGGGACTCTCTACTCACTATTTAATTTAATAACAAAAGGAAAATATTACAAAACAATCCAAATTTCACGTCCATACCAAAGGTTTTGGTTTGTCATAGTCCCAGTGAACTATCCACATCTTGACTTATTTGAACATATTCACTTGCGAATCAAACTCTACCGTGCCGGGGTGCTGCCCCTGCGCCTCGTCCATTTCCTGAACGAAATGACCGCCCGCCACCTCCTCGAAACGGACGGGGCGACATGGCGTTTTCGGCATCGCATTTTGCAGGAGTATTTTGCGGGGCAGTGGCGGGAGTAACCAACGCATTTTTCTAAAAAAAAACTCCCATTTTTACACTGTAAAACATACCACATGAGCGCACACCACCTGTCCATCAAATCTTCCCTCCGACAGTTTTTCAAGGAACTCGACAAGCTGACAATCCAGCAGAAGCTGGGGCGTGGCATTTACCAAAAAGGGCAGGACTACTACGAAAACGATGCCGTAGAAGAACTTGATGTGGCCGACGCCAATACCGTGGTGGCCAGCGTTTTCGGCACGGACGACTACACGGTGAAGGTCTTTGTCCGAATGGGTAGCATACAGGCCAAATGCTCCTGCCCCTATGACACGGAGTGGTCGGGCATGTGCAAGCACATCGCTGCGGTGCTGATAAAAGCCGTGGAGGAGGAGTTCTGGCAGGAAATACCAGAAGCAGGCGATGAAATCGAGCCGAAACCGGAAGGGAAATCAGCTGCTGGTCCTGCTGACCTGTTTGAGGCATGGCTGGAAGGGCTTTCAATGGACGATATGAAGCATTTCATCCGAAAGTTAGCCACGCCCGCCTTTCGGGAAGAAATCAGGCTGCGCTACGGAAGCCAAGGCAACCGGGATAAAGTGTTTCTGGAAACCAAGTCGAAAATCCAGAAATTGCTGGGCAAGATAAACCGTTACGACAGCGGCGATGGCTTAGACGATGAACTGCTGCCCCTGCTCGAAAAGCTGCGGGGCGTATGGACGGAAAAGGCCGAGGAAGTGAGAGATTTGTTCCTGAAAATCATCGAAGCCATTGATGATGCGAAGGATGATGGCTACTTGTTTGGGAAGTATAGTGAAGAAAGCTACGATGGCTTCGACCTGTTGCAAGTGCTTGCCATCTTCCTGCGTGATTTGCCAGACAATGAACGGTTGAAGTTTGTGCTGGTATTTTGGGAAACCATTGAAAACCAGAGCTACGACAGCTTTTCGGCATTTTTTGGCATGGCATCCGACTACCTCAAAGCCCATGATTGGGACAAGCTAAAGGATTACCTCAACAAGTCTGAACTGTTTGACAAGGAGGATTTTGCGAAGGAAATACTGGCGATTTTTGAGCCATCCATGACCCAAGCCGAGAAAGGTAAATTGCTAAAAACCCTTGCCAAGCAATCCGACAAGTTCATCGTGCCACTGGCCCATTTCCACGAAAAAGAAGAAGGCAAGCCCAAACAAGCCATCAAGGTGTTGGACACTGCAATTGGTAAATTGTTGAAGGAAGGCGGCAGTTTTTACTATGGTGCAACCGACGTGAAGGAGCAGGTGATGGAGGAGCGCATCCGCTTGGCGCATGCCCAATCGGAGCCGCTCGACAATTTGGCTTTGCAATATTTGGAGCTATTGCCAAAGGCGCTCACCATGCGGCGGATGCTGGATTTGGCACCCTCGCAACGAGCGCAGTTTGAGCTTTTGCTCCGCAAAAAGAACTTGGCCGAGTACCTGACCCACCTCGAAGCAGAAAAGCGGTTGGGCGAGGTGGTGGAAATCGTTGAGAACAGGCGCAAAGAATATGCGAAAGGCATATTTTCATACGGTTACATGGATGGTTTTTCCCGCTACGATTTTTACGCCCGCAACAAAAAAGAATTGCCCGACCTCGCCCTAAAATGCTTCCTCGAAAAATTGGAAAACGAACTGCTCCATGCCTACGATAAAAATTACATCGCCGTCGTGGATGCCTTGAAAAACATCAAAACGCTGGAACCAGCGCAGGAATTCCGGCAGCGGCTGGCCAATCTTAGGCTGGTTTACAAGCGGCGACAGAACCTGATGGGGAAGCTGAACGTGGCTTTTGGAGTTCAGTAATTTTAAAATCTTTATGTTGCTTTCTTAAAAGCATTTTATGCGCTCTACATTTACCAAAAAAACAAACGATGAAACTCAACTTATACAGCTTTTCACTCCTATTCCTCCTCGCCAGTTGCGCCCAAAAAACAAAACTCGCTGGAGGCTACCAACTCGTCTGGTCGGATGAATTCGACACGCCCGGGCCGCCGGATGCCAGAAAATGGAACTACGACGTGGGCGGTCACGGCTTTGGCAACAACGAATTGCAGTTCTACACCCAGGGCCGAACGGAAAACGTACGGGTGGAAGGCGGCAAGCTCATCATCGAGGCAAGGAAGGAGCCGTGGGAGGGTTCCAATTACACTTCGGCCAAGCTCGTGTCTCGTGGCAAGCAGAGCTGGCTCTATGGCAAGTTCGAGGTGAGCGCCAAACTGCCGAAAGGCCGTGGCACCTGGCCCGCCATCTGGATGATGCCGGAGAAGGACACGCACGGTGGCTGGCCCGCCAGCGGCGAGATTGACATCATGGAGCATGTGGGCTTCGACCCCGGCGTGGTACATGCCAGCGTACACACAGAGGCGTACAACCATGTCATTGGCACACAAAAATCAAATAGGCTGCCTGTGCCGGATGCGATGGACGCCTTCCACACCTACACCGTGGAATGGACGGCGGATTCCATGTTTTTTTTCATTGACGGGAAGCGCTACCATACGTTTGCCAACGAGCACAAGACCTACAAAGAATGGCCATACGACCATCCGTTTTACCTCATCCTGAACATTGCCGTGGGCGGCAACTGGGGCGGACAAAAAGGCGTGGACGACAGCATATGGCCCCAAAAAATGGAGGTGGACTACGTGCGGGTTTACCAGAAGAAAGGTTGACGGTTGACGGTGGACGGCGGTCGGTGCTTAACTGTGTAATTTGTTCTATCGGGAATTCTAAAAATCAAAGGAGCGATGCCATTGGAAACGATACCTTTGGCCAAAATCATCCGCTAAATCTTTTGCCAAATGAAAAAATGCCTGCCCATCCTCGCCCTGCTTGCCTTTACAGCCGCCCTTTCCGCTCAAATCACCGTCACCAGCGCCACCTTCCCCGTGGCGGGCGACACGCTGTGGTTCAACTTTGACAACAGCCCCGGCACTATCGGCTCGTTGACCGCACCCGGCCCACAGGACTGGGACTTCACGGGACTGACTGCCGATGCGACGCAGGCCACCATTTACCACCCGGCCAGCGGGGGCACTGTCGGCGCACAATTGCCGGAGGCGACCCTTTATACTAACCCGGGCCCCTTCTCTGAGGAGTATTTCAAAGTGACTGCCACGGAGGTGGGGAAGTACGCCTACTACGGCCTCGACCCGTTTGGCATCGGCATCAATACCATCATCCACTTTACCCCGCCACTCACCGAGCGAAAGGCGCCAATGAACTTTTTCGATATTAACCAAAGCACTTCCGGTTCGTTGGAAGGGTGGCCGACTAGTACTTTGCCGACGCTGTTCGTCACCCCGTTGCCCTTCAACTCCGATTCCATGCGCATTCGGATGGTTATCAACAGGATTGAAGCTGTGGATGCCTACGGCAGCATGAGCATCCCCGGCGGCACGTATGATGTGTTGCGGGTCAAGCGTACCCAGTATCAGGAGAGCCGTATAGACGCCAAAGTGCCCCCGCTCGGCTGGCTCGACGTGACCGATCAAGTCCTCCAGCACGTGCCAGGCACCAACTTCGGGGTGGACACGACGTACAGCTACCTTTTTTACAACGATGTGGGAAAAGAACCCATCGCTATTGTGACACTGGACAACGATGCCGCTTTTGCTACGCAGATTATGTACAAAAACACCACGCCACCCGTGGTGAATGGGCTGGCGGAGGTAAATGCGACAAATCCTTCGGTCAAAATTTCACCAAACCCCGCCAGCCATGACGTGGTGCTTGTGTTAAACAACCTCATATCGGGCAGTTATCGGTTGTCCATTTTCGATGGAGATGGGCGGGTGGTTTTTGAAAAAAATGCGCAGCTAAACGGCCAGCACACGGAGCGTGTTGACCTATCGCAGCAGGTGTCGGGCGTGTATTTTTTCAGTCTTTTCGATGAAAACGGGCGGGCGGTTTGCCAAGGGAAATTGGCGAAGAAATAGCGTGGAAAATCGGGATTTTATCCAAGAGGTGACATCTTTTTGCCAATCCAAAATTGAGTATTTTAGCAAACGTTCCACGGCAAAAAGGTGTCATCTCGTGGGCAGCCGTTTACGAGATGACACCTTTTCGCCGCTAAATCGCAGCTTTAATTTCCATTGGTTCTGGCGAAAAGATGTCACCTCGGAAACTGGCCGTCACGCCACTTTTTTCGCCCGTTTCTCTGCCTTCATCTGAATCACGTCCACCAAGAAGGCGAAAGCCATCGAGAAGTAGATATAGCCCTTGGGTATCTCGAAATGGAAACCTTCGGCCAGTAGCGACACGCCAATCATCATCAGGAAGCAGAGCGCCAGAATCTTGAACGACGGGTGATGCCGGATGAACTCGCTGATGGGTTTGGAAGCCACCAGCATGATGCCCACTGTGACGACGACCGCCGTGTACATCACCCAAAGCTCACTGACCATTCCCACGGCGGTGATGATGGAGTCAACGGAAAACACGAGGTCGAGGATGATGACCTCGGTGAGCAGCCTTTTAAAACTGGCTTGTTTGGGCACCGCAGGCCCATCGTCCGATTTGTCCTCGGTCTTGTGGTAAATCTCCTTGGTGCTTTTGTAGAGCAGGAAAAGCCCGCCCAAAATCAGAATCAGCCCCTTGCCCGAAAACTCGATGCCAGAAAGGGTGAACAGCGTTTTGTCCAATTTCAAAATCCAGGAAATGACGGCCAAGAGCATGAGCCGCATGACCATCGCCAAGCCGATGCCCCAATAGCGAAGCTTGTTTCGCTGGCTTTCGGGCAGCTTGTCGGCGAGGATGGAGATGAAGATGATATTGTCAATGCCGAGGATGACCTCCAAGGCAATCAGGGTTATCAGTGGTATGATGGCTTCCGTCATGTTTTGCAACGATAGTTTAGGTACAAAACAGCTTTGACAGCAGCGTGTTGAGTCAGCTATCAAGTTCTAATTTGATTTTAATCCAACCCTTTTGACAGAAAAGGCTGGCAAACAAATTGGCGATTTCGGATTTTGACGTAAATTTGCGCCCCGATTTGGTCCCGTAGTTCAACGGATACCTGCCTGCCGGTAGGCAGGGAATGGAAGTTTCCTAAACTTTAGATATGGGTTTCTTGCTTTCTAGTAGCTTGGGATTGCAAGAAAGAACCCAAAAGCAAAAGGAAATGGAAGTATTGACGGAGTACATAGTGTACGTGTTGAAAAGCGAGATGGATGGCCGGCTTTACGTTGGCTTCACAGAAAACCTTGATAGAAGAATCAAGGAACATGAATCGGGTACTACAAAATCCACGAAAGGCTTTCGACCTTGGAAACTTGTTCACCAAGAAACGGTTTTAGGTCTTCAGCAAGCAAGGGATAGAGAAAAGTACCTCAAAAGTGGTGTTGGAAAAGAATGGCTCAAAGCCATTGTCAAAATGGTCCCGTAGTTCAACGGATAGAATGGAAGTTTCCTAAACTTTAGATATGGGTTCGATTCCCGTCGGGACTACCAAAACAAAATATGGATGCCGTAAGTCGCTTTTAATCAGGGGCTTACGGCTTTTTTGTTTTCGTCATTGTTTCACTTTGTCTCACCAAACTGCTATTTTTGCTTCACCGATGTTTCACCAAACTCGGCATGTTTCACCGAAACTGAACAAGAAACAGCATGGCCACCAACAATTGCACGGTTAGTTTTTATCTAAAACCAGTTAGCAAAAAGGCTAAACAAGGGCAACCTGTTTACTGCCGAATCATCGTCAATCGCAAGAAAGCAGAGTTTTTCACTGGAGAGCATGCTGACCCAGAGAAATGGTCCAGCGAGGGTATGCCCATGCGAAACCCTAGATTGCAGGAGTACCTGAGCCATATACAAGAACGAATCCTTTCCAAAAGGCGGGATTTGGAGTACCAGCAGCAAGAGATTACGGCAATGGTGCTCAAGGATTATTACCGAAACGGCGATGTGAAGGAAACAGCACAGTTTTGCGCCTACTATGATGGGTTTTTCAAGAAAATCAAAGGATTACCTAGCGAGTACTCACCAGTGACCTTGAAGAAATACCAAACAACCATCATGCATTTTAGGAACTTCCTTCAAAAACGTGCCAAGGAGGATGTGCTAATGGAGGAGCTTGACCTTAAAATGGTCAAGGACTTCGACTATTATCTTAGAACGACAAAGACCGAGCAGTTTGGTGAGCCTATGACCCGAAACTCTGCCAACAGCTACCACCGAAAAATAAAGGCGGTTTTAAGTCGGGCGAAGGAGGATGGGATGATTGCCGTCAACCCTTATTCAAAATTCAAGTTGAAGGATGACAAAAATGACCGTGAGTATTTGACTAAAGAGGAACTGGAAATTTTGGAAACTCATGCATTGGGAGGCAACAAAGGACTGGAAAAAGTCAGGGACATATTCCTATTCTCCTGTTATTCTGGCCTACGCTACCAAGATGCCCAAGAATTGACGAATGAAAACGTCTTTATAGATGGTGAGGGTAACTATTTCTTGACGTACACCCAAAACAAGACTGGCAAAAAGGAAGAAATGCCGATGCTAGAACCAGCGGTAAAAATTTACCACAAGTATGATTTCTACAGAGAGGTTACAGGGCTTATCCTGCCGAAAATCAGCAATGTGAAAGTGAACGCCTATTTGAAGACGATTGCCGAGGTGGTAGGCATCAAAAAGAAAATTACCCACCATGTTGCCCGCCACACATTTGCAACCACTATTACCCTTACGAATGGCGTTCCATTGGAAATGGTAAGTGCTTTTCTAGGACATGCCGATACTAAGACAACCCGTATTTATGCCAAAATGACGACTGACCTCAAATTGGCGCATACCAAAATGTTAAATGAAAAATTAAAAAAATGAGCAATGGAGAATCGAAAAACTAAAACAATCAAGCTTGAAATTTATGAAGACCGTGAAATGGAATTTAGGGCATTGGTATGTCTGCTTAAAAGCAACTTAGATGAATCGTGCATAAACATGATTCGCAATTTATATGATGAGCCTTCAAT
>JADLHE010000221.1 GCA_020848965.1 Saprospiraceae bacterium | reverse complement strand
TGGCCTTCGGATGTGCTTTCTATCTTCAACAATCCCGAGTACAAACAGGCATCGGCAGTCAGTTTGGCCGCCCTGCCGTGGTCGGGATGGCGGTCGTCCAGTGCATTCGCCAAAACGATTTCAGGCTGGCACCACCGGATGATTTCAATGATGCTCAGCAGGTTTTCTTGGGTGTATTGAAAAAAGCCATCGGCCATTCTCAGGTTTTTCCGAAAACTGGCCCCCATTTTCTTTGCGGAGTTGGCTGCTTCCACATCCCGCAGTTCGGCACTGCCCCTGGAGCCCAATTCCCCACGGCTTAGGTCGAGCAAGCCCACTGTTTTACCTTGGGCAATATGGCGGAGCAGGGTTCCTGCACAGCTTAGTTCTACATCGTCTGGGTGAACCCCAATGGCTAGGATGTCTATTTTCATTGCTAGATTGATACTGTTATGTAAGCTTAGCGAATTAGGTGTTATTTAGAGGTGCAGCGCACCAGCATCTTTGTAGATTCCCACGATTTGTGTCCCTCAGGTGCAGCGCACCGTAATATTGCGGTGCGCTGCACCTTTAATCGCTTGCGTACCCGCTACGGCTACAAAGATTTCGCCGCTCTGCGGCTGCGATTTGTATGCAATTGGTGATTTCAACCCCCAATTCGTATAAGCGATTCGTTTTATTTCGAGTACAATAATGCCCTAAACCCTGTTTTTGAACCAATAACCACCTCACTCTTCCGCCAAAATATAAGCCGAATAAGGCCCGATATTGGCGTGGTCGGTGGTGTTCTCGCCCATTCCGTTCAGTTCTATCCGATGGTTGGTGCAAATAATCTTCCATTTTCCAGCGGGGATTGGGAGTTGCTTGCCGTTGCCGTTGCCGTTGTAGATGACGAGGATGCGCTTCCAAGGGTCGCCGTTCGCATGGTCATCCAAGGTGAAACCAATCACATTGTCGTGACCGTAATCCAAGAACTTCAGGTGCTTTTTGATTTGCTCTTCGGTGGACATCCGGAAAGCAGGGTGTTCTTTGCGCAATTTGATGAGTTGCTGGTAGTAAACGAACAGGTCGTTGTAGGTGGCCTTATTGTCCCAATTGATTTGATTGATTCGGTCAGGCGATTCAAAGCTGTTTTCCACCAATTCCTTTGAGCGCACCATTTCTTCGCCAGCATGGAGGAAGGGCACGCCTTGCGAAGTAAACACGATGGTTTGCGCCAGTTTGTCCATGTTCAATCGGTCTTTTTCCGAGTTTTTGGGACAAGAAAGCTGAAGGCGGTCCCAGAGCGAATGGTTGTCGTGGCAAGAGACGTATTTGATGCACTGCAAGGGCGACTTGGCCCATGCTGTTTTGGTGTAGTTGACCTTGTCCAGCTTCACTTGCGGGTGGTTCACAGCGCCCACGATGCCGAATTTCACACTTTCTTCCAGCCTTAATTCCCCATTGATAAAGCCTTTGGCATTGGGAGTGAAAACATGGCCTTTGACGCCGTCCCTGAATTCATCGGAAAAGACCGCAATGCCGTCCAGCTTTGCAGCATTGGCTTTCACGGCCCTTTTTTCCTCGGCCAAGGGGCTGCTGCCAGCCGTCCAGCCTTCGCCATAGATGAAAATGGTGGAGTCTATTTTGCGCAGCTCCGCCGCAATATTGTTCATGGTCTCAATATCGTGGATGCCCATGAGGTCAACCCGGAAACCGTCAATATGGTACTCCTTCGCCCAATAGACCATGGATTCGAGCATGAATTTGCTGGCCATTGGCCGCTCGGAGGCAAACTCATTGCCGCAGGCAGAGGCATTGGAATAATTGCCTTTGGCATCCCGGCGGTAGTAGTAGTCGGGCACAAATTGGTTGAAAACCGACTCTTGCGTAGCACCGGTGTGGTTGTAAACAACATCCAAAACCACCCGCAAACCGTTGTCGTGCAAGGCTTTCACCATTGTTTTGAACTCAAGAATGCGTTTTGCCCCATCTGAGGGGTCGGTGGAAAAGGAGCCTTCCGGCACATTGTAATTCTGTGGGTCGTAGCCCCAGTTGTAGTTGGGGTTGTCCGTCACGGTTTCATCCAAGGAGCGGAAATCGAAGGCGGGCATGATATGGACGTGGGTGACGCCCAGTTCCTTGATATGGTCGAGGCCGGAAGCCAAACCTTCGGCTGTTTTGGTGCCCGTTTCGGCAAGGCCGAGGTATTTGCCCTTGTTTTTTATACCGGAATTGGGATGGATGGAAATGTCCCTGAGTTGCAGCTCGTACAAAATAATGTCCGCAAAACTGGCCAATGGTGGGCGTTGGTCGGTCTCCCAGCCAGCAGGATTGGTCTTGGCGAGGTCAACCACTTGGGCAAGTTCGCCATTGGTTCCCACGGCTTTGGCATAAGGGTCAACGGAACCAGCCAGAAAGAAAGAGTCAACCTGGGCTTGGAAATTATAGTATTTGCCGATTAAATCGCCTTTCAATTTGGCGGTCCAAACTCCGTTTTTGCCTTTTTTCATTTTATGAAAATCGGTGGGCGGGGTTCCTTCCTTGTCGTAGATGTATAATCGGATT
>JADLHE010000220.1 GCA_020848965.1 Saprospiraceae bacterium | reverse complement strand
AATCAGGACGAGCCACTGCTTTATAAACAAATGTTCGGGCTTTTGATAATGAACAGCTTCATTAACGACGGGCAATGGGACTCGGCAAGCGGCGACGGGATAAATAAATTCATCACCAACCAATTCAACGCTTTGGCCAGTCAGTATATCAAGTTTGTGGATGTGCAACTGAACGTGGAGCAGGACGCCACTTTTGGGGCTGATAACCAAGAAGTTGGCACAACCAACTACAATTTGCAACTGCAAAAAACCTTCCTCAACAACCGCCTGATTTTCAAGGTGACGGGCGGGGCATCGGCTGACCGCTCAAGCACAAGCAGCGAGTGGCGCAGCACCATCGAAAATGCTTACGTGGAGTACCTGCTGACCCCTGACGGTAAAATCAAGCTGCGGGGCTTCTCGGAGGATGGCCTCGAAATCCTGAACGGCGACGGTGGCCGGAACTCCGGGGCGGGCATCGTTTTTACGAAGGAATACAAAAAGGGATTGTTTCGTAAGCGGAAGTAGCGCCCCGACATATCGTCGTTGAAATATTGCGGGGCGCTGCCCCTTGAAACCAATGGGAAATGGCCTGCTACAAATATTACGGGGCGCTGCCCCTTGAATTGTGGGAAAATAAATTCATCATTCATCATTCATCATTCATCATTCATCATTCATCATTCATCATTTACGCACAGTTATTCATTTGAAAATCAAACACCTACATCTTTTGGCCATCGCCATCCTCGCCAGCCTAGTACTCAGCAGTTGCATGAGCACTTGGCTATTGCCCAAAGGCGAGCGGCTCTACAAAGGCGCCAAAATCAGGCTAAAACCCGCCGGTAAGCACTGGAAAACCGCTGAACTGGAAGCGGCCTTGGAGAAGGACATCGTGCTGCCCCGGCGCTCCAAAAGCTTCTTGGGCATGCGGCCAAGGGTCGGGATTTACAATATTTTTCACAACCGTAAAAAGGAAAAGGGCTTTCGTAATTGGGTGGCTAAGAGCTTTGGAAAGCAGCCCGTTTTAAACAATACGGGCATTATAACGCAGCACCAGACCCGGATGAAAAACACGGCGGCAGCGCACGGATTTTTCTCGGTGCGGGTGGTGACCAAGGTCAAGGGCTTTTGGAAAAAAAAGAAGCTGCGGCACAAAGTCTATCTGCTCCAACCCGCAAAGCGCATTCACCAGTTGAATTACCCAGCCGACTCCACGGAACTGGGTCGGCGCTTGTCGCAACTGCAAGCCAGCAGCCTGTTAAAGCTCGGCAAGCCCTATAGTTTTGAGAAACTTGGCCTCGAACGCCAGCGCCTCACCGATTCGTTGCGCAATGAGGGTTGGTTCTACCTCTCGCCTGAAAACCTGATTTTCAAGGCGGACACCCTGAACTCGGACAGCTTGGTGAACATACGTCTCGAATTCAAAGACGACGTGACCGACCGGGAAAAACGCCGCTACCGCATCAGCGAAATCGTCATCTATCCCGACCACGACCCGCAAACCGCCGGGGAAATGGGCCAACAACGGGAAGCGGTGGACAGTTGCACGGCCTTTGTTTTCTCCGAAATGCCCTTGAAAAAACGGGTCATCCTCGACAACCTGCGCTTCGGCTGTGGCGAGTATTTTTCCAATGAAAAATACCGGAGTACGCTGTTTCGGTTGCTAAACCTTGGCTTTTACAAGTTCGTGAACATCCGCTATGAGCAATCGGGGCTGGCGGACAGCCTGCTGGAGGCGCATGTTTACCTCACACCGCAAGTGCCTAAGAAGTTGGAGGCTTCCGTGTCGGGCATTTTTTCCAATAATTACTACGGGGCGCAGTCGGGCTTGAGTTGGCTGCACCGCAACCTATTTGGCGCTGCCGAAAACCTGCGCATTGGCTGGGAAGGCAATTGGGTGCAATATGATAAGTCACAAAGCATATTTACCAGTGATATAAAGGCTTCTTTGACGCTTCCGCAACGGATTCCTGGCTTTAAAATGAGGCAAAAAAATGCACTGACGGCCACCCGTGTTTCATTTCTGCACCAATTGTACTTCTATCAGGAGCCATTTGGAAGCGACACTGTATTGAACATCAGCATTCACAATTTCGAGGGGGAGGGCGGTTTTTACTGGAAGAAAAACAAGCAGGGAACCATAACCCATGAACTTAACCCCATCAATGCCAGCTTGCAGTTTACGCATTTCAATTTGGACAGCCTGAAGGAGTTCATTCTATTGGCAGTTCCATTCGATACATCAGCGTTTCTGTTGCAATTCGTAACTCAAGTAAAGCTCAAGCCCAGCTACGCCTTTGTCTTTGACAACCGCAGTTTGGGCACTCCGAAATGGCCCACCGTTTTTCGGCAGCGATTCGTGTTGAATGGCAGCGGCTTTTTATTGCCGAAAGACATTGCCAATGCCGCCGATTTGGGCTACCCGCTCAATTTTTTCACCGAGACCGACTTCCGGCAATACCTGAAATTGCAGCGCAAAACCACCTTGGCCTACCGCCTCGCTTTTTCGAGTGCTTTTGTGCTCTCCGAGCAAAGCGGGTTCACGCCCCTCGACCTCTACACCATCGGTGGGCCATCGAGCGTGCGGGCATTTCGGCCCCGCTATATCGGCCCCGGCACCCGCCTGCCCGATGATTTGATTGTCACGGATGGCGACAATTTGGTCGTCAACAACCATATTGGCAATTTGATGCTGCTGGGCAGTGTGGAGCTGCGCCAACAGCTCGGCAAAAACTGGGAACTGGCGGCATTTTACGATGCGGGCAATATCTGGTTCACCAAATCGGCGGGCGGCACGGAAGAGGAGCAGTTCACCAGCGATTTCTACAATGAATTGGCTTCCGGTGCTGGCCTCGGTATCCGTTACAATCTTAGCCTGTTCATCCTTCGCCTCGACTTGGCCATTCCGATTTCAAAACCCTACCAACCGCTTGGCAGCCGATGGATTGGGCAGCCGGACTACGGAAGCTTTGCGCCTCAGTTTAATTTTGCGTTTGGGCATCCGTTTTAGTATAATGCTGACTTTTTCAATTTCATGGCTATTAGTTCCAGCCTATAGTTCCCCCGTCAATTATCCAAGGGACAGCGCCCCAGCATAGCTCAACTAAGATATTGCGGGGCGCTGCCCCTCGGTGCCGTGGGACTATGGAAAAGCTACAAATATTGCGGAGCGCTGCCCCTT
>JADLHE010000219.1 GCA_020848965.1 Saprospiraceae bacterium | reverse complement strand
GGCCCGTTTGACAAGGCTGTGATTTACGCAGGCTTGGTTTTTTCCATAGGCACCTTGGTTTGGGGCATCTATTTGGTGCTAGGCGGTGAGCCGACTTTTGGGGCAGTTGCGGCTTTTTTTGGCCTTATTTTTTTGGTGACGGTGCGTAAGGACTTCCAAGAATTCGTGCAAGGCAAGCCCGTGCGGAAACTGAGCGGCCACCAAATGCAATGGTATTTTGAGCATTTTGGGCGTATGTATATTTCCTACATCGCCGCCATGACAGCCTTTACCGTGATACAAGAGGTGTTCCCAATCGCAATTTTGAACTGGATATTGCCCACCGTTGTCGGCACGGTTTTAATCGCAATGAGCAACCGAAAGTACTACCAGCAGTTTAATATCGAAAAATAGCCATGCACAAGCCAGCGAAGGATAAGCATTTCATCAAACAGCCCTGGTACGAGGGCGGCCCCAAGGCCATGAAGCAGTTCATTGCGGAGCAACTGCGCTACCCGGAAGCGGCGCTTGCGCAACAGGTGGAAGGCACCGTCAGCGTCCGTTTCGACATTGACCACAAAGGCGAGGTGGTGGACGCCAAAATCATTGGCCACGGGCTGGGCCACGGCTGCGACGAAGAGGCCATCCGCTTGGTGAAGGCCATGAAATTCAAGGTGGAAAAGCCCCGTGGCGTGAGGGTTATTTATCACAAAACGGTGCAGATTCATTTCCACCTGCCGCAGCAGCCAGCCACGATTCCATTGCAGGAAATGCAAATCAACTACACCACACCCACCACCCTCGAACAAACAGAACAGCCACCATCACAAAGTGGTGGCGGCTATTCTTATTCCATTAACTTGGGATGATTTATTGCGGAGCATCAACCGAATCGTACACGACCACCTTGCTCCAGAGGTGCTTGTAGTTCTCCACAAAGGCCAAGTGGATGGGGTCAATCTGATAGGCATCTTGGGCCGTCCTGTCCTTCAAGGTGTTCAGCCAAGAAATGGCAAAGCTGCCGTCAATCACGTCCCGGCTGGTGCCAGCAGGGATGCCGATGTGCCAACTCTTGATATGCTTGATTTTGGTGAGGGTCTTCAGCCCCTCAACGAGCTTGTCCCGGTCGGCAGTGTTGCCGGGGTTTTTCAGCCAGAAATAGACTTGGTGTACAAAGACGCTTTTCATTCCTTTTGGTTTAGATTCAGCCGTGCCAGCGGCAGCCAGCGGTAGGGTGGCAGCCGCCACAGCAGCGGTCTTGACGAAGTTGCGACGGGAAGTTTTTTCCATGGAAGATGATGTTTTTTGTAAAAAAGGCAGATTTAAGTGCCACGGCCAAAGGTAATAAACACAATGCCTTTTGGTGAAAAATTGAAATGACTCAAATTTTATTAAAACTCCCTCATTATCAGTTCTTTATGAACTTTTCCACGGCTACTGCCCCGCCACTTTCGTCCAAGATTTTAAGGTAATAAACACCAACTTGAAGCGCCGATATATCCAGTGTTTGCGCCAGCAAACCGCCTTGTGCCTGTGCGTCCACTTGCTTGAGCGCCCTGCCCATAGCGTCGCATAGCGCAACTTTGGCATTGGTAATGGAAACGGGCAAGGTGGCTTGTAGGGTGACTTGGTAAGTGGCAGGATTTGGGTAAACGGCCATTGCCACTTCGCCATTTTTACCTGCATCAAAAACACCGGTGGCAAGCGGTAGGCTGCCTGCGGCAAAAGCATAGTCACCCGGCAACAGGGTGTCAACCCGCATGAAGCCATTGCCGTCGTTGGCTGTCAGTGCGAACTTTTTGTAATAGGGGTAATGCCCCCAAGCCACACCCGGCCTTGGGCGCCAAACCAAGGTAAGGCTGTCTTCTGGGAAGGCGGTGAGGTCGTGGTCAAGGTCGTTGGCGGAGGAGCCACGGTAATTGAAAATGACCTTGGACCTATAGCCAGCTGGCAAAATGCCACCAAACCGCCAGTAGTGCGTGGAGGAAAGTTGGATGCCGCTGGGGTCGGGGTCGGCAGCGCCAAGGTAATGGATGCAGCTTACGAGTGCAGAGTCGCCCGCTGGCATTTTGGTGGTTTGGAAATTGCTCAAGTCACAATATTGAAGGCCGATATTGCCTGTGCTGTTCACCACTTTGCGGTCCTGCATTCGGCCAAGGTTCAGCAGGTTGTTATCGTTCAATACCTGCCAAACGGGCTGAAACGGCACGTTTACCACGGCCTCCGAGTACTCTCCATTCGTCATGAACCGCTCGGTATGGGTCTGCCAGTTTTCATCGAAAAAAGTGATTTCCATAGGGGCGTTTGTATGGAAATGCGGCGCATGGTGCAGTTTCTGCTGCACAAACAACCGGGCTTCAAAGCTATTGCCCGAAGGGGCATACTTTACAGAGTCTAGTTCGTACAAAGCGTAACCGGGCGAGAAAATCCAGTCATCGAAAAAGGGATTCATGTCAACGCCCGTGTTTGAAATGAGTTGGTCACGGAACAGTTCGGCGTCCACGGATTGGTATTCGTAGGTGTCGAGGATGGAGGTCATGCCCTGCTGGAAAAGCGAATCGCCGAGGTAGCCCCGGAGGTTGTGCATGATGGCAGCCCCTTTCTGGTAGGTGTGTGTGCCATAAGTCTGATCGTAGGGTAGGCCAGAGAGTGGCCAGTAGCCATCATCGTCCACATGGGCAGTTTTAATGACGGTGAGGTTGTTGTCCTTCACCACATCTTTGAAATACTCCTTGCCAAAGGCAAACTCCTGAAACAAATGGGAGCTGTACTCTGCATTGCCTTCCTTTATCCACATATTGAACGGGCAGCTCAGCGTGGTCACATTGCCCCACCAATGGTGCCCCAACTCGTGGGCCATGAGGCGGTTCATGCCATAATTGGCACCGCCATCAATGCTGTAATCGGGGAAAGCGATAAGTGTGGAATGCTCCATTGCGCCAGCGGAAGTAAGTACGTAGCCGACTTGGCCCCAACGGTAGGGGCCGAACCATGCCTCCAGGGCATCAATGGCCTGCGGCAAATATTGGAAGGCAGTCTTCATTTGCGTAGTATCGCCCGGTTTGCCTACCAGCAGGGTGGGATAGGTGCCATAAATACCCGTATGCTCGCCGTTCAGTTCTGCGTAGTTGCTAGTGGCAGAGCCAACGAGGTAGGTAGGCAATGGCAGCCCCATGCGGTAGCTGCGCTTGATGATGCCGCCGCCGAGGTCAGACTGCCCAAGGAATTCGCCCACAGCATAGCCCTTTTGTCCATTGGTGCTGATGAGGTGAATATCGTAGGTGGCCCGCTCCACGAAATTATCGAAGCAGGGATGCCAGCTCCGCCCGAAATTGTAGGGGTTGGAAGAAAGTCCGATGCCAAGGTTATAGGCGTAGCCGCCGGCAAACACAAAGCCGCCAAAACCGCTTGGGTCGGCGGTGGGCTTGCCGTGGTAATAGACGGTCACTTTGGCTGTTTGGCCGATGTTGACAGGGGTGGAAAGGTGCAGGTTGAGCAAGGTGTCGTTGTAATCATAAACGAGCGGCAGGCCGTTCTGCACCACGGAGTCAACGGTCAATTTCAACAGGTCGAGCGGCAGGTAGCCGAGGCCGTCTTGCTTTGCGGTGAAAGTGATTTCGCAAGCTGCCGTCACGGTTTGTTGTGAGAACTTCGTCAGGTCGAGGGTGACGGCATAGTTCAGGATGTCAATGCTATCTGTGCGGGCATTGCTGCCGCAATCATCGCTGCGGTCATCGCCTAGGCCCATGGGGTTGGGCTTGATTTGGTCGAAGTG
>JADLHE010000218.1 GCA_020848965.1 Saprospiraceae bacterium | reverse complement strand
TTCGATGTTGAATTAGGAGCTGAAACTATACTTGGGAATCAAAGTCAATGGTACAAGATTGTTACAGAGCAAGTGAAAGCGAAATTGGTGGACACCACCAAACAAGATTACTTTTTCTTCAAAGAAGACTTGACCAACCAATCGGAACCTGCACTAAAGTCCAAATCCCAAGCAAATGGATACCAAGAATATGTGAAAACAATTGATTTCATAGAGAATGCGATGCAATACATCGGGCCTGACAAGTCGGTTGAAAACGTATTCTCCACTTCGGGCATTTCTTGGAACATGTTTGGCGTAGCGAACGGGCTGCTCGGAAACAAGTTTGGTACATCAAATGCCCGGCTCAGCATGAAAGGGCTTGCTGAAGAAGATGGTTTGCGCACCTCAGGCGATGGAGCCTATTTCCTGAAAGACATGTCACTGCTCTCGGTGATGGAAACGAAGTTCGCACCTATTATAAATAAGGTAGTGAAAAACGCCCAAGTCAAGAAGATTGACTATTCGGGTGAAAAAATAACGGTCACTGATCAGGCCAACAAAAGCTATCAAGCCGATAGGCTTATCCTTACGGTTCCTGTAACGGTGCTCAAAGATGGTGATATTAGTTTCGTGCCTGCCTTGCCTACCACGAAAGTGGATGCCTATTCAAATATCGGAATGGGAGGGGGAATAAAAGCAGTTCTCAAATTCAGCCAAGCATTCTGGGAAACCAATACGGATGTAAACCTAGGCTCAGTAATCGGGTACAATGAAGTTCCCGAACTTTGGGCTACCTCAGTGGGGAGGGGCAGCACACCGTTGTTGACCACTTTAATCATGGGCGAAAAAGGCGAAATGTTCAGCTCCATGGCAATCAATGACGCCAAGGGCTTCATCCTTGGCCACCTCGACAATATTTTTGGCAGCAATACGGCATCCCAATCCTTACTGCAAGATGGTTTCCATCTAATGGATTGGGGCAAAGAACCTTTCATAAAGGGAACCTACTCGTATCCAATCGTAGGCGGTGGTTTGATTTTCAGGAAGGAACTCGCCGAAAGCATTGACGGCAAATTGTTCTTTGCCGGGGAGGCGACTCATTACGAAGGACATAGTGGTACAGTACACGGAGCAATAGAAACCGCCATTCGGGCAAAAGATGAGCTGGAGGCGACTATTTCCTGAAACTTGTGAATTATTCCGATGCGATGTATTTTTTTAATTAAATATGAAATGAAATTCCGTTTTTACCTAAATCGTGTCTTTATGTTTTGATTTTGCCGTATTTTATGCTTCCGGATTCGGACTTTTCCTTGCTGGTGGGAAAGATTTTTTTTAGAAAAAATTACAATTTATTTTTTTTGGTATGAATCTTTCTATACCTTTGGCCAAGAAAGAAAGAAAGAGCGAATTTTTTTAACCCTTTGATACCAGACACTTCAGTTTACTGCATTTTATCCTATTTTAGCGATTACGCAAGGCGTCCTGCCTTCTGTTCTGCATTAGAGTTTCTTCCCATGGCATCTTGAATGCCCAAAATTTTCTACTGAAATATTTTCGTAACCGACTAAACATTAAGCGAGTGAAACCGACTTTGCTTGTAACCATGTTCTTGGCAATTATTTGCCAAGTGCAATCACAAATCATCTTCGTCCGTCAGGGCGCTACTGGGAATGGAACATCATGGTCTGATGCTTCTGGAGACTTGGCCGCAGCACTTGGTCAAGCAACTGCTGGCACCCAAGTTTGGGTAGCTTATGGCACTTACAAGACCACTAATGGGACCAATCGCAATGCATCCTTTGAAATTAAGGATGGTGTGAAGGTTTACGGCAATTTCAATGGTACTGAAACTTCGATTCAACAGCGCATTCAGTCGGCTAGCGCTACGATACTGACAGGTGAAATTGGCCAACCAGGCCAAAATGACAATGCATACAATGTAGTAGTGGTGAAAAATGCAGGTACTTCAACTTTGATTGATGGTTTTGTAATCACTGCAGGCAATGCAAACGGCCTTGCCAACGAAGCTCTTCACACCCGTTGCGGAGGTGGAATCTACATTGATGGCGAAAACGGCAGCAGCAAGCCAACAATTTCAAACTGCGAACTCCGCAAAAACTTGGGTCGTGATGGCGCAGCAGTTTACAATAACGGACGCAGGGGCGAAAGCAGCCCAGTTTTCGTGAATTGCAGCTTCAAGAACAACGAAGCAGGTTTGGATGGCGGCGCTATCTACAACGACGGTCGTTTGAAAGGCAAAAGCAATCCAACTTTGACCAACTGCACATTTGAAAGAAATATGGGTACTTACGGTGGCGCCATTTGCAATGCCACTGAAGACGGTGCATGCAACTTGACTTTGGACAATTGCGTATTCAACGAAAATGCAGCTTACTTGCGTGGTGGTGCGGTTTTCAGCCTGAATGGCGACGAAAAATGCTACACAGAACTGCTCAACTGCAAATTCACGAGCAATTTCCCAGATGACCAAAACATGATTTTCACTACGACTTCGTCTCGTGACAGCGCC
Organism: Saprospiraceae bacterium; assembly: GCA_020848965.1. Classification (GTDB taxonomy): domain Bacteria; phylum Bacteroidota; class Bacteroidia; order Chitinophagales; family Saprospiraceae; genus UBA6168. Next base: position 2,267 of record JADLHE010000218.1, on the reverse strand, counting down.
TACAAAATTGCGGGACAAGACTAAAATATTCACCAATTGGAATTAACGAGGACATCTAAAACAAACAAAACCAACTTTATTCGTGATTCACTGGCAATGTTAGTTCCACAAATTTTTTCTCAAAACTGATGGAGGTGTTCAAGTTCAAACTTGAACACCTTTTTTATTTTACCGCTTCCAATACCTTGTCCGTCAGTATTACTTTTCTTTGCCTTCCAAATGGCCACTCCGCACGAAATACTAAAGCAGTATTGGGGTTTTGACCAGTTCCGCCCCTTGCAGGAAGACATTATCCGCTCAGTGTTGGAAGGTAATGATGCACTTGCATTGCTGCCAACAGGCGGTGGCAAATCCATTTGCTTTCAAGTTCCGGCGCTTTGCATGGAGGGGATTTGTCTGGTCGTTTCACCATTAATCGCCTTGATGAAAGACCAAGTAGCGAACCTAAAAAAGCGTGAAATCAATGCTGAGGCCATTTTTTCCGGTATGTCTTACCGGGAAATAGACCGGATACTCGACAATGCAGCTTATGGCGGCATCAAATTCCTTTACCTGTCTCCCGAAAGGCTTACCACGGAACTGGTTCGAGAGCGAATCAAGCGAATGAACATATCTCTTTTAGCAGTGGATGAAGCTCATTGCATTTCGCAATGGGGCTATGATTTCAGGCCGCCTTATCTCCAAATTGCAGAAATAAGGGATTTGATTCCCAAAACACCAGTTTTGGCATTGACTGCCACTGCTACGCCGGAGGTGGTTATTGATATTCAGGAGAAATTGCTTTTCAAGCAAAAAAACGTTTTTCAAAAAAGCTTTTCCCGAACCAATCTATCCTACGTTGTCTTGCCTGAAGAGAACAAGTACGCCAAATTATTGGACATTCTTCGCAAAGTGAAAGGTTCAGGAGTAGTATATGCCCGTAATCGAAAATTGACGAAGGACATTGCCCGATACCTAATTGAAAACAAGGTTTCAGCAGATTTTTATCACGCAGGCTTGTCACCAGATGAACGTTCCAGCAAGCAGGAGGCTTGGATTGTTGGCCGGATTCCAATTATGGTATGTACCAATGCGTTTGGAATGGGGATTGACAAGCCCGATGTACGAACTGTTGTGCATGTTGATTTGCCGGAGAACTTGGAAGCTTATTTCCAAGAAGCGGGTAGGGCTGGTAGAGATGGCAAAAAATCTTATGCAGTGCTTTTGTATTCCGATGAGGACAAAAGGACTTTGGAGCGAAACCTGCTCCTCTCATTTCCTCCAGTGCAGGATATCCGACAAGTTTACCGAGCCTTGGGTAGTTATTTCCAACTGGCAGTAGGGGCAGGGGAATTCCAGACTTTTGATTTTGACATTGCCGATTTTTGCAAGAATTTCCAGTTGGATGTCGTGAAAACTTATTCCTGCATCAAAATTTTGGAACAAGAAGGCTGGATTTCATTGACAGAATCAGTTTGGATGCCATCCAGTTTCATGGTATTGGTGGGCAGGGAGCAGTTGTATGATTTTCAATTGAAAAATCCATCGCTTGACCCGATTATTAAGTCCCTACTTAGGTTATCGGAAGGGGCGTTTCAACATTTTGTGCCTATCAATGAAAGTGCTGTTGCACGATTGTTGAAGACAACGAACGACAAAGTGTTGCCTGCAATACAACACCTTCACAATCAAGGGATTATCGAGTACCGTCCATTGAAGGACAAGCCGCAACTCACCTTTACAAAGGAGCGGGTGGATGCCAATAATTTCACCATTGATGTCGCCTCCTACAACCTCCGAAAAGAACGCCAGCAAAAACGCATGGAAAAAGCCATTGCCTACGCAACGACAGCCCGTTGCCGTAGCCAGATGTTGTTGGAGTATTTTGGTGAAAACAGCCCAACTTGCGGAACCTGCGATGTGTGTTTGGGGAGAACACAAGCGGCGCTTTCCACCGATGATTTTGAGCGCTATAAATTGAAAATCAAGCAATTAATAGTCGCTGAAAAAATAACCGAGCGGCAATTGATGGAGGCTTTTGCCGCCAATCGCCAGCCAAATGTGGTGAAGGCTTTGGCATTCTTGATGGACGAAGGCATCGTGGCATTGGAAAATGAACGCTTAACCTGGAAAGAAAAACCATGAAGCGAATCATTTGCACCGTCAGCAACGACCTTAGCTACGACCAAAGGATGATTCGCATTTGCTCCACCTTGGCCAATGCAGGGTATGAAGTTACTTTGCTGGGCCGAAAACTGCCTGACTCCATCCCATTGGAGCCAAAACCG
>JADLHE010000217.1 GCA_020848965.1 Saprospiraceae bacterium | reverse complement strand
ATACCTCCCTGCATACCGGGATTTCCACTTACATCGCAATTGCTGGGCGTCACTTGAAGGGAAATCTCCGTGGAGCCAGCATAGAAAGCAAACCATTCGTCGTTGTTGAACACCCATTGCCCCCCGCAACCGGGAAATGGCTGCTGAATATTGTTGTTGTTGAGGGTATTGCAAAAGCCATCGAGCGTACCGCAGAAAGGCACGGCCTCCGAACAGTTATCAGCAGGCGTGGGATAGCCCGGTGGCGGGCATTGCGCCATGGCCCATTGCAGCGATGCCAAGAAGAAGCCGAGCAGCGTAAGTTGATTTTTCATTTTGTTGAGTTTAGTTGGAATTTTGATAGACCCTTGCACGGGAACGTATTCTTATTTTGAAGCAAAAGGTAACAAGCAATGCGGAAAAAATGGGTTAGGCCACCCAATTAGACAAAGCATTGAACCTATTTACAGCGATTGAAAATCCCGGATTTTTTGCTTAGATATTGGTTGGTGTAGTGTGCTGGTGTGAAGGTAAAAAAGTGTTGGGAAAGGCCGATTAGGATAAGGGCGTTTGTAAGATTTTTGACTTTTGATTCAACTCAAAATGGTTGGCTTCTTTTGGGTGCTCTACCCCGAAACCCCAGTTTCGGAAGTAACTTAAACGCATACAAACAAAAAGATTTTTCTTATCAAAACTCCACCACCGCCTTTATCACCCCCGCCTCCGGGTCGTACAACTGCTCGAAAGTCTCGTGCAGCGTCTCGAACGCCAGCCGATGGGTGATATAGCCATCAATCCGCACCAGCCCGCCCCGCATCAGTCTTATCAGCTTCGCAAAATCGGTGGCCGTGGCATTGCGGGAAGCTTTCAGCGTCAGTTCTTTTCGGTGAAACAGTGGGTCGGGGAAGCTCACATCGCCAATGAACAGGCCGATGAAAACGATGGTGCCGCCCACGGCCACGTAGTCGAGGCAGCGCTCCATGCTGGCCTTGTTGCCCGTGGCATCCAGGACGACGGTGGGCAGGTCGCCGTTCAGTATCTCCATCAAACTGGCGGGCACGTCGTCGTTGAGCAGCACGGTCGTTGCCGAAGGGAATTTGTTTTTCACGAAGGAAAGCCGCCCCTCGTTCACGTCGAGCACCAGTACCCGTGCGGCCTTGAGCAGCGCCAGCGCCACCGTGCCAATGCCGATGGGGCCAGCGCCCACCACCAGCACGATGTCGTCGGCTTGGATGCCCGCCCGCTCCACGGCATGGCTGCCAATGGCCAGCGGCTCTATCATGGAAAGCTGGTCGAGGGAGAGGTCGTTGGCCGGAAAAACCAACTCAGCGGGATAGCTGATGAACTCCTGCATGGCGCCGTCTTCATGCACACCGAGCACTTTCAGGCTGCTACCGCAATTGGTGAGGCCACGGCGCACGGCTTGGTCTTCCCGCTCGTTGCGGTAGGGCATCACGGTGCAAAGGTCGCCCACATTCAAATGCGTGACGCCCTCGCCCAAGGCCACCACCTCGGCGGCTACCTCATGCCCCAAAATGCGGGGATAGGTGAAGAACGGCTGCCGCCCTTTGAAGGCATGGAGGTCGGTGCCACAGACGCCCAACTGCCTGATTTTCAGCAGCACATGGCCGGGCGCTGGGGCGGCTGGCGGGTCTTTTTGGGTTTTGGTGAAATGGCCGGGTTCTGTTAGGACGATGGCTTTCATGGACGCTTTGCTGTTTTTGCCGCAAACCTACTGCGAATAATGAAAAGCCATTGATGAGCGACCGAAAATGCGGTAAATCAAAGTCGTTCCACGGCCCGTTGCAGCTTTTCCCGCACCGAAACCGCCACTCCTCCCAAGGATTCATTTTGGATAGCCTGCATGGAGGCCACCGGGTCCACGGCGGAAACCTCCACCGTGCCCGCAGCCGTTTCCCGCACGATGACGTTGCAGGGCAACATCAGCCCAATCCTTTCTTCGGCCTGTACGGCTTGGAAGGCAGAAGCTGCATGGCAAGCACCCAGTATCCGGTAGGGCCGAATGTCTTCGCCGAGCTTCTTATGGAAGGTGGCCTTCAGGTCTATATCCGTCAATACCCCGAAGCCCTCGGCTTGCAGGGCAGCGGTTATGGCAGCCACGGCCGCCTCAAAATCTGATTTTACAATTTTGCTGAAATGGTAGTCCATGCTTTTTTTGACAAAACTAAATGTCCAGCATGGCCAGGTTGGTGATAAATGTTGGATAAGGGGGTGGTTTTGGATGCCTGCTACACTTTATTCAAATAAACAACAAAATCAAGGTCAGCACAATGCCGCCAATGGTGAAATACATGCCTTTCTTAAACATGGAGGTACTTGGCGTGAACATCCAAAAAGACGAGACCACGAAGAAGAACAACGACACCCCGAAAAATACGTTCAGGAAGAAAAGCGGTTCAGCGGATTTTGCCTTGTGCAGGTGCGTCATCTTGTCGAGCAGGAAGGGCAGTTCCTTGGCCGTGTAGTCGGCATTGCCAGTAGCTTTGTCGTATTTGCCTTCCTTGAAAATGACGGTATTGCCCTCCTCCTTCTCGACTTTCAGGCCACGGATGCCGAGCATCCGGCCCAGTTCATCGGGGTTGGCCACGTTGGGCTTCACTTGTTTTTGCACTTGTTTTTCCTGTTTCAAAAAATCGGTGTCCCTGAAAATGAGGATGATGCCGCTGAGGCTGTAAACGGCCATAATACCGACGAGGAAAAAGCCCAAATAGCGGTGGATAACCCGCATATTGAATCCAAAAGAACTTGTGCTTGCCATTATTTTTTATTAATTGGTTAATGCATCATTTGGTCAATTAAAGCTCGATTTAAGTTATTTCCCTTGCGCCACGGCAAGTTTTAGCGAACGGACAAACCTAGTTAATTTTCAAAACCTCCATTCTTTTAAAACAAAAACCCCTGCTTAGGCTGATTCGCTTAAACAGGGGTTTCGAATACTAGACTTTAGAAACGATGGCTTATTCCTTCGGTAAATCCTGCTGTCCTCGTTTGCCTTTCTGCTTGCCGGGGCCGCCCTTGCCTTTCTCGCCTTGGCGTTCAGCTTTGTGCTGCTCCCATTTGGCGGCTTGCTCCTTGGTCAGCACTTTCGTCAGGGCAGCGTCGTGGTCTTTGCGGAGCGCATCGTGAGCGGCTTGATTTTTGGCCCGGTCGCCTTTATTGGCATCGTGAAGGGCCTTGGCCTTCTGTGCAAACTCCTCGTTGATGGCCTTCACCTTGGCGGCTTGGTCGGCGTTGAGGCCGAGGTCTTTGGTCATGCGCTCGGTCTGGTGCTCGGCACGTTTGGCGGGGTCAATGTCGGGGCCGCCCTTGCCATGCTTGCCGGGGCCGCCTTTGCCTTTTCTGTCCCCACGTTCGGCTTTGCGCTGCTCGAATTTTGCGGCTTGCTCCTTGGTCAGCACTTTCTTCAGTTCGGCATCGTGCTCGTTGCGGAGCGCCTCCCGTTCCGACTTGTTCTTGGCCTTGTCAGCGGCTTTGGCATCGTGCTTGGCCTTGGCCTTTTCAGCGTATTTCAGGTTGATGTCCTTCACCTTGGCGGCTTGCTCAGGCGAGAGGCCGAGGTCTTCGGTCATGCGCTCGGTGTGGTGCT
>JADLHE010000216.1 GCA_020848965.1 Saprospiraceae bacterium | reverse complement strand
TTGGCGAGGCAAGTCATTTTTGCTCGACAATGGATGGTGGGTTTGCAATTTTGGGGACAACACGTCAATTAGATGGAAATGGAGTCATTCAACATTACCCATTTATCATAAAACTGGATGAAGATAAGCAAATAGCATGGCAATATACCTTCCCCAATGCTGGCATCGCCGGTAAGATTATACAAACAAGCAATGGGGCTTTACTGGTTACAACTGTTACTACCAATGCATCAGGCGATTATTCCGATGAATTTTCCTTGTCAAAAATTGATGCTCAAGGAAACCCCGTTTGGAATAAAAGTTATTCGGCAGCCCAAGGATATGATAAAGTGCATCCGACAGGAATGATAGAGACATTGAACGGTGATATTGGGCTGCTCGCACAATTGAACACTTCCAATGGCGATGCGTCATTAACGCTAATTCGGGCTGATAGTGAAGGAGAGGTAATTTGGAGTAAAATATATGCTCAGATAGCTAGTTATACGCTATCCGATGATTTAGGAGTCAGCAACTTAGGAGGGTTTGTTATTGTCGGCGCAAAAGGGGAAGATACCAATTGGCAGTTGATTGATACGAAGGTGTTGGTTACCGACCAGCAAGGTGAAATTCTTCACGATTCACAATTCGGAATTCCGAACGTCAATGATTTCGTGTCGAATTTCACACCTACGCTAGACGGGTATTTACTGTGCGGAAATTCTTCACCAAGTGGGGGCTACAGAACTGCTTACTTGTCCAAGATTGACAATGAAGGAAATCTTATTTGGAGAAAGGAATATAGGACGATGGCTGGCGAGGTGACGCAAGGCATTTCATTGCACCAAGAAGCAAATGGGAGTGTTTTCTTGGTGGGCGATTCACATGAATTGGAAGCAGGTAAAAGAATATTCATTGTTAAAACCAACGCCCTCGGCATCCTCTACTCCTCTGCCCTCACCGGCCACCTCCACCAAGACCCCCAAGCCGACTGCCTCCCCGACCCCACCGAACCCGGCATCGCTGGCTGGCTCGTGCAAGCCGTTGGAAACCAATCATTTGCAACCCTGACCGACTCGCTTGGCCACTTCACCCTCCCACTCGACACAGGCAGCTACACCGTCACCGTAGCACCGCCCAGCCCGTACTGGGAGGTCTGCAACAGCCCCTACCAAGTGGCAGTTACCGAGTTCTACGACACGCTCTCTCTTGATTTCCCCGCCCAAATCATTGCCGACTGCCCCTACCTGACCGTGGACATCAGCGCCCCCTTCCTGCGCCGCTGTTTTGACAACAACTACTACGTCCACTACTGCAACGACGGCACCCTGACCGCCGAAGATGCCACCGTGGAGGTCACGCTCGACCCCTATTTTACCTATGTTTCGTCCACGCTCCCACTCGCTTCGCAAAACGGAAACGTGCTCACTTTCGATTTGGGGGATGTCGCAGTAAATGACTGTGGCAGCTTCCAAATCACGGCATTGCTCAGTTGCGATTCCACGATTCTGGGGCAAACCCATTGTACCTCGGCGCATATCTCGCCCGACTCGCTCTGCCTGCCGCCCGACCCGCTCTGGGATGGCAGCAGCATCGAGACCGAGGTGTCCTGCAATGGCGACAGCATCCAATTCGTCATCACGAATGTGGGCAGCGGCAACATGGCCTCGCCACTGGATTATATCATCATCGAGGATGAAATCGTGCTGCTTTCCCAAGATTTCCAGCTTGCGCCCGGCGAATCAACGACCGTCACCGTGCCCAGCAATGGCAGCACCCTCCACCTCGAAGCCCAGCAATCGCCCGGCCACCCCAGCGGCTTTGCCAGTACCGGGGCCACCATCGAGGGCTGCGGCGGCTGGATGAGCCTCGGCCTGTTCACCCAATGGTCCTTCGACGATGACCCCGACCCCTTCACCGACGTGGACTGCCAAGCCAATGTCAGCTCCTTCGACCCCAACGACAAGCAGGGCTTCCCCGCTGGCCTCGGCGAGGAGCACCTCATCGAGCCGGGGCAGGACTTGGAGTACCTCATCCGCTTCCAAAACACCGGCACCGACACGGCCTTCAAGGTCGTCGTCGTGGACGTGTTACCTTCGGAACTCGACCTTGCCACCGTTCGCCCCGGCGCATCAAGCCACCCTTACACTTACGGCGTAACGCCCGAAGGCTGGCTGAGCTTCACCTTCAGCGACATCATGCTGCCCGACTCCAATGTGAACGAGCCTGCATCCCATGGCTTCGTTCGCTTCCGTGCTTCGCAACGGGCGGGGCTGGGCCACGGCGATTTTATAGAAAACACCGCTCTCATCTATTTTGACTTCAATGCGCCCGTGCAGACGAATACCTACCGCCACCGCATCGGCCAGCTGAACCCGTGGACGCTCGTGGGCACCGAACCGCCCGTTTTCCAGCAAAAGACCAAGGTAAAAGTGGTGCCCAACCCGCTGACGGACAGCGCCCTGTTGCAAGTGGAAGGCATCGAGCCGGGGCCGCTCCAACTGGTGCTGACGGATGTTTCCGGGAAGGTATTGCGGCAGCAAACGACCCAAGGCACGGGCTTCGAGTTCCAGCGGGGCGAGCTGGCGTCGGGCGTCTATTTCTTCCAAATCACGAGGAACGGCGAGCGGCTGGGGGCTGGGAAGCTGATGGTGCGGTGATTTGGTCTGCCCGGCCGAGCTGTCTTTCGCAGTAATTATTTAATAGCACAGCTATTAACGAACAAGGCGTTTTTCAAGGTAAACGTTAGGGATGAGCCTGCACCGTTGTGCCGATTCTTGGCACTTAGTCATTTTAGGATTTGGGTTGAAGTCTAAGAACTGTATTGCCATCACTCGGACAGGGACACCACGTTGTTTGCCAGGAGCCCACTTAGGCATCAGCTTGACCAGACGGATAGCTTCTTTTTTAGAATCCTCACCCATGCCTCTGCCTATTATTTTGTTAATTGAATAGCACAAAGCTAAATCAAAAAGACCGCTTGAACCAATCAAAAATCATGGAGTCCCGCTGTTCCCGGAAGTTCTGCAAAGGATGGTTGCCGCCCTCAAACAACTTGTAGGAGAACTCATTTCCGTTGGCCTTCAATGCGTCAACCATCAGGCTCGCCTGTTCGACGTCCACCTTCACATCGGCTGTGCCATGCAGCAGCAGGACGGGTTCATTGATGGCATTCGCCCAATAAAGCGGCGACCTGTCAATGAAGTCCTGCCTATGGTGGACGGAATCCCCGACCAAGGGCAACAGCACTTCCCGGTACATTTCGGGGCGCTCCCGGCACGTCCTGAAAGCATCCGTCGGTGCCCCAACTACTGCAATGGCCTTGATTTTATCCGATTTCTTCGACATCAAATAGGCCATCAATCCTCCTCTCGAATAACCCAACACACCGATGCGTCGGAGGTCAACATAACCCACCTCCTTGGCGATGTCAATCAGCGCCAGCGCATCCTTCACGTCCTCCCCACCAAACTCATCCTTGCCATCGCTGAACGAATTTCCCCGGTACTGCGAGGCCATGACGACATAGCCCTGCGAGGCAATATAAGCCAGGTAGGCAAGCGTCGTCTGGTCAATTGCGCCGTAGTCCCGGTTCCCGCCACGGCAATAAATAATCATCGGGCTTTTGCCCTTCGATTGAATTGGTTTTAGGATAAAGCCGGATATCGCCAATTCGCCAACGCTGTACTTTATTTGGAACGCCTCGACTTCTTTCTTATACACCGGGAACACATCAATGGTCGTGCTGCTTATCAGCTCGGAATGTATGGGCCTGCCATTCCATCGCACCCCACAACCCATTAGGCTTAGTATGAGTACACAAAGGCATAGCTTGCTTTTTGGGCGAGCACCGAATACCCTTAGAAAAAGTGAAAATCGCATACCAGAGAAATTATGTTGCTCAAATGTACGCACGAATGCAGCAGCGAAGTGTTGGGAAGCCTAAGCGGCTGCCCTACCTGACCTACGCTGTGGCCAAAGGCCGCTATGCAAACAAAGGTATCAAGCGAGCTGTGGCGTTTTCAAGGGACTTAAAGGGTATTGAGCCAGCAGGGGGCCTTTGACCCATCCCAGCTATCCATCCCAACCAGCCTCAAACCAAAGCTACCCGCACCACCTCGAAATACTGCGTATCAAGATGCCCAAAATCCGCATCGGTGGTCAACAGCCTTGCATTTGTCACAGCGGCGGTAGCAGCAATCCAAAGGTCGTTCTTGCCCATGTTCCTGGAAGAAGTGCCGAGGGGTTTGCCCTTTAGTTTGCCTTGACTAAAAGCATCAATTTCAGCGTATTTTTCAATGACATCTTCGGCATTGATGTCGGCAATGACCAATTGATTCAGCAGTTCTTCCAACTGTTGCTGCTTTTTCTTGCCCCAATTGTTGCGCAGTGCAATCGAACGAATTTCACCAACGGACACGACTGACACAATGGGGATATTGCCTTGGGAAAGCGGTGCGAGATGCTGGTCAACCCATTGGCGGGTAGCATTATCTCGCAAGTAAATCAGGAGAATATTAGTGTCGAGCAGGTAGGTCATTTTCAGATAGCGGCAAGCAGTTCTTCAATCGGTTCCTGTACGTCAATTGCTGCGATGAGCGCATCGAATTTTTTCCGGTCAACACCTTTGAAGCCTTGTTCTTTCACCAATTCCTCCACCTTGAGGTGTTTCCGCATGGGCTTGGCAAGTTTTCGCAATAGCTCATCACCAGCAGTCAGGTTTTTGAACACCACTTCCAAGCGGGCGATTTCCGCCTCGTCTTTCAAGCTGGTGATTTGCGAAATCAGCTTGTATTTTCTTGCTTCGAGTGTCATTGATGATTCAGTTTTCTTACAAATTTAAGCAAATTTATCAATTCTCAAGTTTGATAATGGCACCCGCTCCAACGGGTAGCGGTGATTTTGATGAAATGATTGGGGCGTAGTAGGCTGACCTGTTTGACCTAAGCAGGTGACCATTAGCCGCAACCAAAGGCCGTGTGGTGGCACAGCTATCAACGAGCAGGGGTGTTTTTCAATAGAAATGAAAGATGGTGAGCTAAAGGGAGTTCAAAACTCTATCTATCTATTGCTCATCAAAAAAATCTTCATCAATCTGTTTAATCTCATAAGTTGTCTTTATTTGAACACCCACATTATACTCATGCATTAAAGATACTAATTTATTACCGTCTATGCAGATTATTTTATGATGCGCTGACCTTGCCTTCTCAAGTGCCTTTTCGTCAAATTCTGATGTAGTCACAAATACACCCTTGTTAGTGTCACCGCTCATAGCGCCGATGAAGTTTCTAATATCCTTTTCTCTAACCTTTCCCTCATTAAATCTCTTTGCCTGAATGTAAATTCTATCAAGGCCTAATTTATCTTCATTTATTATCCCATCAATTCCACCATCGCCTGACTTTGAAGTTTCAATAAAATCACCGTATCCCATTTTATTGAGAAGCCTAAGGACAACCTTTTCAAAAAAATATGGATTTAAACCTTTCAGTTTTGCTAACAATTCGGACTTAACTTCATTCTCAATTCTCGCAAAACCTTTATCGATTAGGTCTTGAGGAGAATCATTCGAGTTGTTTTCAACTATTTCTTTTCTTTCGTTTCCCCCTCGTTCATTTTTGTAAAAGTCAAAAATTGAAATTTCGTTTTCTAAGTCACGGACTGAAATTTCTGCCTTATGGTTCTTACCTTTTTCGGTAATTTTGACGTGGCCTCTTTCTGGAAATTCAATATACCCGCCCTTTTTTAAATAGGACTTTCCCCATGCAATCCTATTGTCTATTAGCAATTCACCTGATTTCGTCTTTGATTTTAATTGCTCATCAGTTAAGTCAGTATAAAACTTCGATTTTACCTCTTCAATTAATTCTCTGGTTTGATAGATTTCACCATTCCTAAGTACTTCCAGAATAGGAATGAATGTTTCGTGAAATTTTGGAATATCCATTTTTTAAAATTATAAATTGCCTTAATAAATAGGTTTGTCTGTAGCATTTCCATAAGGTAATCAGTTTCTGGATTAACGAATCCCGCCCCTCTCCGGAGCGGACTCCGTTAATCCAGTATCTCTAAACCGCTTCCGTCATATATTCCTCAATCGGCGGACAAACACAAACCAAGTTCCTATCCCCATACCCACCATCCACACGCCCAACGCTGGCCCAGAACTTCCGGCCTTCCCGCAAGTAGGGCAGCGGGAAAGCGGCCTTTTCACGGGCGTAGGGCAGGTTCCAGTCGTTGGCAGTGATGACGTGGACGGTGTGCGGGGCATTGTGCAGCACGTTGTTGTCGTGGTCGTAGTCCCCGGCGGCGATTTCGTCAATCTCCTTGCGGATTTCCAGCAGGGCATCGCAGAAGCGGTCGAGTTCGGCTTTGTCCTCGCTTTCGGTCGGCTCTATCATGAGCGTGCCGGCCACGGGGAAGCTCAGCGTGGGCGCATGGAAACCGTAGTCCATCAGGCGCTTGGCGATGTCCTCGGCAGCACAGAACTGCTTGAATGGGCGCACGTCCACAATCATCTCGTGGGCAGCACGGCCGTTTTCGCCGCTGTACAAAATCGGGAAAGCACCCTCCAACCTTGCCTTCATATAATTGGCGTTCAGGATGGCGTAGCGGGTGGCGTCGGTCACGCCCGTTGCGCCCAACATACGGATATAGCCATAGCTGATGAGCAGGATGCTGGCACTGCCCCAAGGCGCTGCGCTCACGGCACTGATGCCCATCTCGCCGCCCGTGCGCACGAGTGGGTGCGAAGGCAGGTACGGGGCCAGTTTATCATTTACACAGATAGGGCCCATGCCGGGGCCGCCGCCGCCGTGCGGAATGGCGAAGGTCTTGTGCAGGTTCAGGTGGCAGACGTCCGCCCCAATGATGCCGGGACTGGTCAGGCCGACCTGGGCGTTCATGTTCGCACCGTCCATGTACACGAGGCCGCCGTGGTCGTGTATCATTTGGCAAATCTGCTTGATTTCCACCTCAAAAACCCCGTGCGTACTGGGGTAAGTCACCATTAGGCAGGCGAGGTTGGCGCTGTGCTGCTCGGCCTTGGCCCGCAGGTCGTTGAGGTCCACGTTGCCCCGCTCGTCGCAGGCCGTCACCACGATTTCCATGCCCGCCATCGCGGCGCTGGCCGGGTTTGTGCCGTGTGCAGAGGAGGGGATGAGGGCCACTTTGCGGTGGCTTTCGCCCCTTGCCTCGTGGTAGGCCCTAATGACCATCAGGCCAGCGTACTCGCCCTGTGCGCCGGAGTTCGGCTGGAGCGAGCAGGCCGTAAAGCCCGTTGCTTCGCAAAGATAGGCTTCCAGTTCCCGGAAGATTTCCCGGTAGCCCTCGGCTTGGTCTTGCGGCGCATAGGGGTGCATGTTCGCAAACTCTGGCCAGCTCACAGGGAAGAGTTCCGAGGCAGCGTTCAGCTTCATGGTGCAGCTGCCGAGGGAAATCATGCTGCTGGTCAGCGACAAGTCCTTGTTCTCCAAGCGCTTGATATAGCGCATCATCTGCGACTCGGTGCGGTAGCTATTGAAGACCGGGTGCGTCAGGTATTCCGACTCCCGCACGAGTGCGGCGGGCAGGTTCAAGCCATTGGCAACGCCGAAGTCCACCGTGGCGTCCATTTCTTTTGCTTGCGCAAAAATGCTGACGATGAGGTCGGCGTCTTCCTCGGTCACGGTCTCGTCGAGGGTGATTTGCACCGCCCCGTCCGTGTAGTGGAAATTGATTTCGGCGGCGTTCGCCAAATGGCGGATATGCTCGGCAGTGGCGTCGTCCACGGCGAAGCGAACCGTATCGAAATAGCTGCTATTCAAGGAGTTATAACCGAGCTTCGCAATATTATTGTCCAAAATTTGTGCAAACGTATTCACCCGCTCCGCAATGGCCCGAATGCCCTTTGGCCCGTGCCAAGCGGCGTACATGCCCGCCATGATGGCCAGCAGCGCCTGTGCGGTGCAGATATTGGACGTCGCCTTTTCCCGGCGGATATGCTGCTCACGAGTCTGGAGCGCCATGCGCAAGGCCCGCTTGCCATGCGAGTCCACCGACACGCCGATGATGCGGCCGGGAATGATGCGCTTGTGGTCTTCTTTCGTCGCAAAAAATGCGGCATGAGGCCCGCCATAGCCCATCGGCACCCCGAAGCGCTGCGAGTTGCCCACGGCGCAGTCGGCGCCCCATTCGGCGGGGGCCTTCAGCACGGCGAGGGCGAGCAGGTCGGTGGCCACGGTCACGTAGATTTCGTGGGCGTTGCATTTTTCGGTGAAGGCCCGGAAATCGTCCACCATGCCGTTCTTGCCGGGGTATTGCAGCAGCACGCCAAAGCATTTTTCATTAAAGTCAAATGACTTCCAATCGCCGACCACCACTTCGATGCCGAACGGCCTGGCTCTGGTGAGCAGCACGTCAATCGTTGCGTCCAGCACGTTTTCGTCCACGAAGAAGATATTGGCGGGGTCGCCCTTGGCCTTTTTGTTTTTTACGTTGAAAAACATGGCCATGGCCTCGGCGGCAGCGGTTCCCTCGTCGAGGAGGCTGGCGTTGGCGATGGGGAAGCCCGTCATGTCGCTTACCACCGTCTGGAAGTTGAGGATGGCTTCGAGGCGGCCCTGCGAGATTTCGGCCTGGTAGGGCGTGTACTGCGTGTACCAGCCGGGGTTTTGGAAGATATTGCGCAGGATGACCGACGGCGTGATGGTGCCGTAGTAGCCCTGCCCGATATAGGTCTTGAAGACCTTGTTCAGGCTGGCCACCTCCTTGAGTTCCCGCAGGTACTCGTACTCGGACTGCGCCGGGGGCAGGTTCAGTGCACCTTGCCGGCGGATGGCCGGTGGCACGGTTTCGTCAATGAGTTGGTCGAGGCTGGGCACACCAATGGTGGCCAGCATTTCTTGGGTTTCCTCGTGGTTCGGGCCGATATGGCGGTCAACGAAGCGGTCGTAGAATGCGGTGGAATTGCTCATATTTTCTCCTGAATTTGGAAATATTTGGTGAAGAATTTTTTGCGGAGCAAATGTAGGATTTTGGTCGGGGAAATTAACAAGTAGGGGAGGGTTTGGTTGTGCGGGAATGTTTTGCCCAGCGTTTTTGAAAAAACCTTAGTTTTGTAAACGATAAAAAAAGAAAGCGCATGTCCATTCAGTTAGCCAAAAGATTGCTCACCGTCAGCGACTACCACAAAATGGCGGAAGTCGGCATCCTCGACGAGGATGACCGTATAGAATTGATTAACGGAGAAATCATCGAAATGAGCCCAATAGGAAGCATTCACACCAGCCGGGTGAAGCGCATTATGCGCCTTTTTCACAATATGCCAAATGTTGAAAAATACCTTGTCAGCGTTCAAGACCCCATTTTTTTGGGCAAATACTCTGAACCCGAACCTGACCTTGCTATCCTCCACTTCCGAGAAGATTTTTACGAAGAAAAACATCCTGAACCAAAAGACATCCTGCTTGTCATCGAAGTTTCGGACACTTCACTTGGCTACGACCGTGAAATCAAAAAGCCGCTCTTCGCTGCCGCAGGAATCCCTGAATTGTGGATTGTAAATATAGAAGATGAGCAGGTTGAGGTGTATAAAAATCCGCAAAGCGGTGACTACGTCAATCGGCAGGACTTCAAACGGGGCGATACGATTTTAGTTGAAAGCCTTGGGTTTGAGGTGAAGGTGGACAAGATTTTAGGCTAAACTCATATAAAACCGCAACGCCTCCTCAATCACCCCCACCTCACAATACTGGTCAACCCTCGCCTCACCGATGGCGGGCAGCAGCGTGAAATTGATGCGGCCGCCCACGTTTTTCTTGTCTTTTTTCATGATGTCAAAAATAGTGGGGAAGTCCTCCTCGGCCAGTGGCCAATGCGGGTAAAAGCGTTTCACGAAAGCCACAATTTCGTCCAATTCCGCCGCTGAAAGCCCCAATATTTTATGCGACAACCAAGCCTCGCAGACGATGCCGAGGGCGACGGCTTCGCCGTGGGACATTGCGGATTGCGGATTGCGGATTGCGGATTGCGGGGCGGAATCTGCAATCCGAAATCCCCAATCCGAAATCGAATAGCTTTCCACGGCATGACCAATCGTATGCCCAAAATTCAGCGCCTTCCGGATGCCCTTCTCCGTGGGGTCTTCCTCCACGATTCGCTGCTTGATGGCGAGCGATGGGGCGAGGTAGCTGGCCCAATCCACCGTCATCAAGTCGTTGATTTGCTGCAAGTTGCGCCACTGATAGGCATCGGCGATGAGGGCATGCTTGAACACTTCAGCGAAGCCGCTGCGGATTTCGGTGAGAGGTAAAGTTTTCAAAAAAGCGGGGTCAACCAGCACGGCCACGGGGTTTTGGAACACGCCGATGCTGTTTTTCACGCCATTGAAATCAATCGCCACCTTGCCGCCCACGGAAGCGTCCACTTGCGAGAGCAGGGTCGTGGGCACTTGCACGAAGTCAATGCCACGCAGGTAGGTTGCTGCGCAAAACCCGCCCATATCACCCACCACGCCTCCGCCGAGGTTTATAAGCAGCGAGCGGCGGTCGAGGCCGAGGCGCATCATTTCCGACCAGATGAAGCGGCAAGTATCGAGGCCCTTGTGCAGCTCGCCAGCGGGTATTTCGATGGCAACCACCTCAAAATCAATGCTTTGCAAAAAATGTGGAAAGCAGTGGCGGTAGGTGTTGTTGTCCACCAGCACGGCGATTTTGGTGTAGCTGCCTGCGGCAACGAGCGTCCGAAGCGGGCCGCCCATTTCACCGATGGAAATATCGTAGTCGCTTAGATTGAGTTTAATCATGCGCAAGATTAATGGCTTAGGCTTATTTTTCCTCGAAAACGCCCTAGTTTTGACCCAAAATAAAACCAATTTATGGCAAACGAAAAGAAAGCAGTCATCGTCGGCGCAGGTCTGGTCGGCGCATTGTGGTCGGTGTTTTTGGCAAAACGGGGCTACACCGTGGACGTTTACGAGCGCCGCTCCGACTTCCGGCAAGCGGGCTATATCGGTGGCCGCTCCATCAACCTCGCCCTGAGTGAGCGGGGCTGGAAGGCCGTCGAAATCGCAGGAATACGGGAGAAAATCGAGCAAGTGGCCATACCCATGCCGGGCCGCATGATGCACGGCTTGGACAGCTCGCTCACCTATCAGCCTTACGGCCACGAAGGCCAAGCCATCTACTCGGTGAGCCGTGGTGGCCTGAACATCGAGTTGGTGAAAATCGCCGACGAAATGGAAAATGTGCGCTTCCATTTCAACCAAGCCTGCCTCGGCGTTGACCTTGAAAACAACACCGCCCGCTTTCAGGACACCCGCACGGGGGCCGAACACGCCATCGAAAGCGACCTGATTTTCGGGACGGACGGGGCTTTTTCGCCCGTTCGCCAAAGCCTTCAGAAGCTGCCCCGGTTCAATTATTCGCAGCAATACATTGATTACGGCTACAAGGAGCTTTGCATTCCCGCCAATGCCGACGGCAGCCACCAAATGGACACGGGTGCGCTGCATATTTGGCCCCGTGGCCAGTTCATGCTCATCGCACTGCCGAACGTGGACGGCAGTTTCACTTGCACCTTGTTCTTGGCGTTCGATGGGGAAATTTCGTTTGAAACGCTAAAAAAAGATGAGCAAGTAACGGCTTTCTTCGAAAAATACTTCCCAGATGTAATCCCCCTCATGCCCACGTTTTTGGAGGATTTTAAGCAAAATCCGACTTCCGCATTGCATACCGTGCGCTGCAATCCTTGGCATTATAGGAGCAAAGTGCTGTTGATTGGTGATGCCGCCCACGCCATCGTGCCGTTCTTCGGCCAAGGCATGAACTGCGGCTTCGAGGACTGCACCATCCTCGACTCGCTGATGGACAAGTACGAGGAGCACTGGCCCAGCATCATCGAAGAGTTCAACGCCAACCGCCCGGAGGATGCCAACGCCATCGCCGACCTCGCCCTGCTCAATTTCATCGAAATGCGGGACAAAGTGGCCGACCCGAAGTTCCTGCTTTGGAAAAAGGTGGAAAAGCACCTCGCCGAGAAATTCCCCAACGAGTTCCAGTCCGTTTATTCCATGGTGAGCTTTAGCCATGTGCCTTACAGCCAAGCACTGGCAGCCGTGGCGCAGCAAGAGGATTTGTTCCATAGAATGCTGCAAATCAAAGATTTGGAAAGCAATTGGACGGGGCCGGAAGTGGAGCGGGTGTTCAGGGAGTGGTTGGCTGGCTAGGTGGCTCGTTGCCAGATTGGTAAAAAATCGCTAATCTTGGCACAAAAAGGCATCAAACACTCCCTAAATTGAAGAAACAAAAGCCCAAGCTTCGTCCTTGCCAACTGCTGTTTTGCGCATTCATCGTGCTGGCGCAAAGCCTGCTGGCGCAAGTACAACCCATCCCCGCTTCCCCCGCCAACGGCTCAGTTTGGGAGTACGTCGGGCCGCACGAACCGCCCACGCCGGGTAAGAATGCAGGCTGGAGCAGCACGGGCACGGGCGCACAGGTTCGGGTCGGTTTTTTCAATAAAAAAGCCAGCAATCCGGCCATGCTCTATGCCTCGACGCCATCGGGTGGCTTGTTCCGCACCCGGAATGTACTCGACAGTCTGCCAATCTGGGAAAACCTCACCGACAGCACCCGCCTGCCCGTACTGGGCGTCCGCTCCTTTGCTTTCGACCCTTTCGATTCAATGACCATCTACGCTGGCACGGGCATCCGCTACCCCTTGGACATGCGGCGCAGCTACGGCATCGGCCTGCTGAAATCCACGGATGGCGGGCATTCTTGGGAGCAAACCGGACTCCGCTTCGAGCCACCGGGCAGCATGGCCGAGGTGGTTCACGAAATTTTGATGCATTCCCAAAACCCCGACATCATCCATGTCCTCTGCGGAAAGGATTACTATCGCTCCGAGGATGGTGGCGACCATTTTTCGTTGAAAAAGACCAACCCATATCCTTGTCCGGCAGGCTGGGAAGGGGCCTTTGGGGTCATTGCGCAGCAACCCGGCAACCCGCAGCAGCTTTACCTCACCGCCGATGCAGGCTATTTTTTCAGGTCAAAAGATGGCGGCGATACTTGGGAGGAAACCGTCATTGATAGCTCGGTCGGCGTCACGGAGCCAGTTCATCGCTTGGATGTGGCCACTTCGGAACGCAACCCCGCCTTGCTCTACCTCTGCGCCACGACCAAAAAGAATAGTTTCCTGCTCCGCTCTTTTGACGGCGGCACTTCTTGGCAATTTATCCTTAAAAAAAGCTTTGGCGCCAGCTACGAAAAGCACATTTTCGCCCGCTCGCCCAATGACGACCACACATTATACATGGGTGGTTTGTACGTTCACGAAGTGAAAATTGACTCACTCGGCAAGGCCACGAGCAGACAAATCTCTGCCAGCAACGTGCACATGGACCACCGGGAGCTTTGCGTGGTCAATGATGGCCGGGGCGGCGACATCCTTTATTCAGCCAACGATGGCGGCCTGTATCGGGCCAGTTTTGATGGAAAAAAATGGGACTGGCGGGACGTCTCTGGCCGGGGCTTCAACAATATGCAATTCTATGGCATCGCCGTGGCGGAGGATTATTCCGTGATGCCCGGCGGCACACAAGACCTCGGCACGATGCTCATCCGGCCCGACGGCAAATCCACCAAGCCCAGCCTAAGTGGCGATGGCACGGACTGCGCCATTGACCCCTACAATCCAGCAAATATATTCAGTATTTCTTGGGCCTTGGGGCCGCCCGTCATACATAAAAGCAGCGACGGCGGCGACACTTGGAAGCAATGGCGAAAGGGCATGGAAGCCAATGGCGACAGCTACTACCACCCCATGATTTTTCATGGAAACGGAAATCTTTACTCTGCTACCAATCAGGTGTACCGCCTGCCCTATGCCTCGGAAAATTGGCTGCGGATTGGCGACCTCCAACTGCCCAAGGGTGCGCCGTGGAAGGTCACGTCCATGTCCGTCAGCCAAGATGCCCGAACGATTTACGCACTCGGCGAGCAGCTTTACCGCTGCACCAATGCCCAACTCGATTCACTGGCCACCTGGGAGCCGCTCGGCGAAAAAATGGGCGATGCGGTCATTTACAAACGAGGTGGCGCACCCGTGCAGGAAGTGGAGTGCGACCCAGAAGATGCGCAGCGGGTTTGGGTTGGATTCCTCAGTTATCAGAACAAACACAAAGTCCTTTATTCGCCCGATGGCGGCGACACTTGGGTCAATATAAGCCGTGGCCTACCGCCTTACCCCGTCAACTCCTTGCTGGCGCAGGCTGGCACCGATGCCGTCCTCTATGCTGGCACCGATGTGGGCGTTTGGGTCAACTTCGACGCCACCAATCCCGACTCGGAATGGCAGCCGTTCAATGCGGGCTTGCCCGTTTGCCTCGTAAAGGACTTGGAGGTGAACTATTGCCGGGGCAAGCTGGTGGCGGGAACGCATGGCCGGGGCATCTGGGCGACCCCCTTTGCAGTGCCATCGGCCCATGAAGCCTTGGAAGTACGGCGTGACGAGGCTTGGGATTTCCGGTTACTACGCAACGACGTGACCGTGCGCAGCGGGGCAATTTTGACACTGCGGGGTGAGGTACGCATTGCCGCAGGCAAAAAGATAAAAGTGGAAAAAGACGCCAAGTTGGTGCTGGATGGGGCGCATTTGTCCGAACTTTGCGGGCAGCCGTGGGAAGGAATCGAGATGGAAGAAGGCACGAAAGGCTTTCTCGGCCTGTTTTTTGGAAAGGAAACGGGTGAGGTGGTGCTCCTGAACGGGGGCAGTATCTCAGGGGCGAGGAACTAAGGCCTAGCCCGCTCGTAGCCATGAAAAAGCACTGGAAAATTGTCGGCATAGCCCTTGGTTTGGCGGTTTTGGCCGTCTTCATTTCAAGTTCGGGCAGTTGGCAGGGAAATCAAAAACTGAGCAAGGCACAGGCACTGGCCGATAAGATTATTGCAGAATTGGGGGAGTTTTCATCCAATGATTATTTCACCCACAAATATTTTGACGGGGACAAGGTGCTGGGGCCTACGCTCTGGGGTATCCGTCGCAAATGCGATTGGGCCAACCGGGACGGAGTGTTCGTGGACTATTTTGAGAAACAGGACAGCGCAGGCGTTGGCGAAATTGCCTTTATTTATGAATACTACCTGAAGTGTGACAGTCTCCGGTTCGTGCTCACCGTCAATACGGCAGACGAGCCTGTGCTGTCGGACTTTTATGTGGAGCCGCTGGAGTACCACAACGGACTGATAAAGGACTGGAAGAAGCAGTTGAAAAACAGAAAAAAACAATGATGAAATCAAACCTCTTGCTCATTTTTACTTTGGTTGCCCTTTGGGCAAACGCACAGCACACCTATATCTCCGACCGACGTTTCTTCACGCCGGACGAGCTAATTGGCTACGACTTTAAACCTGCCATGAAGGAAGTCCCCAAAGAAATCCAAGAGGACTTGGAGCCGGGGGAATACAGTTTTGGCATCACCCAAAACCACCTTTACGTAAAAGGGGAGGGTATCGAGGGCGTTTACAATATCAATAATATCCAGCCGGAGGAGTACGGTTTCAAGCTGGCACTGATGAATGCGAGGGATGCCCGTCTGCAAGGCCATTTGAAAGTAATCGTGAACAAATACGGCATGGTGGAGACGCTGATTTTCAAGCGTGCACCCGCCGATAAAGAGACCATCTTCTATTTGGCGGCCATACCCGGCCAAGTGAAGGAGCAGGAAAAAGCCTATTTCACCGACCGTGGCGAACTTGCCATTGCGCTGCCTGACTCCATCTGGGGCAAGTCAATCCACCCATTTATGCGCATACACACTGCCGACCGTGTGCAAGAGCGCCTTCGCATGAAGGACAGCACGACCCTCAGCTTCGTGGTGGAGGTCACCGTCGTGGAAAAGGATGCGAAGAAAAAGAAGAAGGACAGTGCCGCCCCGACAACCGCTGACTCCGTGTCCGTGGATGCTGCCGTGTCGCTGGTCGTTGCAACCGATAGCGCTACCGTTGCCGCCGCTGCGACGGGGGCCGACAAAAAAGTGAAAATCACGAAGGAATACTTTGTGGTGGAGCGTTCCATCGTCCAATATGAAGACGGCCAACGGGAAGACAAGACTACGAAGCACCTCGTCAAGCGGATTTCCGACAAGGAAGATACCCAAGCAGGTGACCAAGAGGAGCGTTTCCAATGGGAGTTCGTGAACGATAAAAAGGAGAAGCTCGTCTTGTACTTGAATGGCGACCACACCGTCAGCCGTATGCTCATTAACGATAAAACTTATTTGATGCGGGGATTTTGACGAACTTGGCAGTTAGGATAGTAACTTTGTGGTCCTTAACTTGATAAAGCCGTTATTGCTCAAAATTCAATAAAAAGTCGGCAAAGAAAATAGGCTGACAACCGTTCACTGTATTTTATGAAAGTAACCGAATATTTCGAGAACGCCAAAGGCCAAACCCTCATCTCATTTGAGGTGTTGCCACCGCTGAAAGGCGGCAGCATGAAGGCCATTTTCGATACGCTTGACCCGTTGATGGAGTTCAAGCCGCCCTTCATTGACGTGACCTACCACCGGGAGGATTTCGTTTACAAGAAAATGCCGAGCGGCTACTATGAAAAAATAGCTATCCGCAAACGGCCCGGTACGGTGGGCATTTGCGCTGCCATCATGCACCGCTATGGGGTGGATGCCGTGCCGCACCTTATTTGTGGCGGCTTCTCGAAAGAGGAGACGGAGAACGCCCTCATTGACCTCAACTTCTTGAACATCAACAACGTGTTGGCCCTTCGGGGCGATGCGGCCAGTTTTGATGGCAAGTTCGTGCCAGACCCAAACGGCCATGAGTTCGCCCTCGACCTCGTGAAGCAGATCGAGTCCATGAACCACGGCAAGTACCTTGACGACAATATCAAGGATGGCTTGAAGACCGATTTCTGTATTGGCGTGGCAGGCTACCCAGAGAAGCACTTCGAGGCGCCAAACCTGGCCAGCGACCTTGCTTTCACCAAGGCCAAAGTGGACGCAGGGGCCGATTATATCGTGACACAGATGTTCTTCGAGAACAAATACTATTTCAATTTCGTGGACGAATGCCGCAAGGCGGGCATCAACGTACCCATCGTGCCGGGCCTGAAGCCGCTGACCAAAATGCACCAGCTCAGCTCCATCCCTCGCCATTTTTATATAGACCTGCCCGATGTGCTGGTGGAAGAGCTTCAAAAAGCGGCCACGCCAAAATCAAGGCAGGAGCTGGGCGTAGAGTGGCTCATTGCGCAGTCAAAAGAACTGAAGGCGGCAGGGGTACCTTGCCTGCACTATTATACAATGGGCGATGCCGACACAATTCGGAAGGTGGCGGAAGCCGTGTTTTAAAGGTTTTTCCCGATAAAATTGGCAACAAAGCGGCGCATGGATTCAACCACCTGCGCCGCTTTGTCGTTTGAAAAGACGGCCCTGCAAAATGACAATCGCACACAAAATCACGCATTTGCTTGCACAAGCCGAAATAGCGTTTTAATTTTGCGGGGCAACCCAGAGAGATTCCCTCCAATTAAGGCACGTCTGAAGATTCTCATTCACAAATGAATAGCCCGAAAAGTTAGCGATTCGGGGTTTGTGGCATTCCCTCCGGCCGATTTTCACATTGCTTTTAAGAACTAAGATTTGACCAAAGCCAAGAACAACGGCCATAGCCGTCTGACAAGGCAGAACACAGTATTGTACCAAAACTTAAAAACATTATGAACCCATCTAAGCTGCTGTACGGCATTGCCCTGTCAGCTATTTTATCCCTGTTTAGTCATCAGAAAACAATGGCCTGCGGATACGCCTATGTGTCTGATTGCTCCACACAACTTGACATTGAAGTGAACGGCATCACCTCCACCTATCAAGTGTCTAGTTGCCCCTACCTGACGGTCTTTTCCGGCCACAATTTCGGTTCACCAACCAGCCTGAACATCACCAAGGCTAAGTCCCAGACCTGGGAAAGCTGCGACAACAACATCATGAACGCCAAGCTGTTCTACCGGATTTACCCGCAGAACGGTACGCCGGGTAGCTTCACGCCGTTTTTGCTGCCGCAACTTTCGATGACACAAAATGGACCTTACCGCACTAAAACAAGGGAGGGCAATCCCAACCTCAATCTCTTGGCGGGCCTGAACCCGGGCAGCTATTTCATCGAAATCTACCTGGAATCAGATGTGGATTTCGACAACAACAGCACGCCCGACACCCAAATCAAGGCCAATAACGGTGGGGCGAATTACAAGGCCAGCTTCGTCATCCCCACCGGGCAGGGCGGCACGCTCAACGTGCAATTGGCCAATAAAACCAACGTCATCTGCAACGGCGGCACCAACGGCAGCGCCAGCGTGACCGTGGCCAATGGCACAGCGCCCTACACTTATCTTTGGTCGAACGGAGCTACCACGGCCAACATCACCAACCTTGCCGGCGGCAACTACACCGTGACCGCTACCGACAACGGCGGCAACACGGGCACCCTCATCGTCAACATCAGCCAGCCAGCACCGCTAAACGCCAACGTGACCGGGGTGGACGAAACCAGCGCACCCGCCAACAACGGCAGTGCCACGGCAGCACCAACGGGCGGCACCTCGCCTTATACCTATCTATGGAGCACGGGCGCTACCACGGCCACCATCAACAACCTCAACAGCGGCACCTATTCCGTCACCGTAACAGATGCCAACAACTGCACCAAGACGGGCAGTGCGGTCATCAGCGTTTCGGGTGCCAACCCGACCAACTATTGCGCCAGCAGCGGCACGCCTTGGGTGGATTGGGTCACGAACGTGAAACTGAACACCATCAACAACAACTCTGGCAAAGCGCTTTACACCTATTACAGCACCGTCAGCACCGATTTGAATACCGGCACCAGCTACACCATCACCCTCGAAAACAGCTACAGTTGGCAGACCTACGACGAATATTGGAAGGTCTGGATTGACTTCAACCGCAATGGCACTTTTGAAGACCCAGCTGAAGTGGCCTATTCCGGCATCACCGCAGCGCCAGCGCTCGGCACGCCAACGGCCACTAAAATCGGCACCTTGCTCGTGCCTGCCACCGCCGACCTAGGCATCACCCGTATGCGGGTTTCGTTGAAAAGGGGCGCTTACGCAACGCCTTGCGAGGCCATCCCGGCGGGCGAAGTGGAAGACTACGTGATCAACCTCGTGAGCGGCGGTCCTGTGCCATGCAGCATCACTGCGGCAGTTTCCAATATTGCCTGCAATGCCAACGGCACGAACACCAACCCCGCCGACGACACCTATACCTTCAACCTGACGGTGAATGGCAACGGCACAGGCGCCACTTGGTCAACCACCATCGGCGGCACCAGCTACACGGGCAGCTACGGCACGCCAAAGGCCATTGGCCCACTGCCCATTAGCGGCGGTGTAGTCAATTACACCGTGACGGACGTGACCACGGCCACTTGCACCGCCACGGGCAGCGTGACGCCGCCAGCACCTTGCTCCAGCACGAACCCTTGCGCCATCAAGGCCACGGCGAGTGCACCAATCTGCAACAACAACGGAACACCAAACGACCCTGCGGACGACACTTACACCTTCAATATGACCGTCACTGGCTCTAACACCGGCAGCGGCTGGACGACCACCATCCTTGGTGCTCCGCAAAGCGGGCCATACAATACACCGACGCTCATGGGGCCATACCCCATCAACGGCGGCGCCATCAATTTCACCATCCAAGATGGCACGACGGCTACCTGCACCAAGGCCATGAGCGTGACGCCTCCATCTGCCTGCAGCAATGGCGGTGGTGGGGCAAGCTACTGTGCTTCTACGAGTGCATTCCCTTGGCACGATTGGGTAGCTGGGGTAGGCGTAGGCACTTTCAGCCAGACATCCGGCAAATTGGCTTATAGTGATTTCACGGGCTTGACCATTAACGCTGTAAAAGGGCAAAGCCAAGCCATTACCCTTACTGCTGGGTTCAGTTGGTTCACTTATGATGAATACTGGAAGGTTTGGATTGACTACAACCACGATGGCACTTTCCAAGAACCGGGCGAGGTGGCTTTTGCGCAAGCAGTATCGGCACCGCCCAATGGTACGATAACATTCGATGCAACCGGTACGATAGCCATTCCAGCCACGGCGCTCACCGGGCCTACCCGCATGCGTGTTTCAGTGAAACGGGGCACCGCCGCCCCAACACCTTGCGAAACTTTGGCCAATGGCGAGGTGGAGGATTACACCATCAATATTGCCAACAATCTTGAAGGCGATGGCACTGGCAATCGTGAGTCTGCTTCCATACAAATTGCCGGGCAAGCGGGCGTAGAAGAAATTGCTGTGTTCGGCGTTGTCAAAACACCGTCCGATGCAGGCTTCTGGGTATTGGAGAAGCTCATGGATGGCCAGACAACCGAGCCACTGCTCACGGGCATTGCCGAACCGACGCAAATGGAACAGGTGGCGGTACAGGCCGTTGACCCAGCGCCAGTTGAGGGCGACAACTACTACCGCCTCACACTTTATGACCGCTCAGGAAACGTAATTGCCGAGCAGCTTATCTCCGTGCGCTTTGAGAAATTGGCAGCATTCTCCATGTTCCCCAATCCGGCCAGCGAATCGTTTTCCATTGAACTTTCCAAGTTCATGGGGCGGCAAGTGACGATTGAGGTTTACAACCGATTTGGCCATTTGGTGCATCGGGAGCAATTGGACGAACTGACGGAAGCCGTGCAGCAAGTGCGAATTGATGGCTGGAACGACGGCATGTACTTCGTGCAGGTGACGGCAGCGAGCAGGCGGCCCATTGCGCAGCGGCTCGTCGTAGCAAAGTGACAAAGAATTGAAAAATAAGGACTTGAAGGGGCTATTCTGACCTACGTGGGTTTGAGTAGCCCTTTTCTTTTGCCCTTGAGTATGAGCGAGCGCCAGCGTTGAGTGCGCTGATTTTTTGGGAAATTGCGGAGCAACCCATGCCGTAATTTTGAGGATTGTCGAGACTTATCTACCTTTCAGCCTGCGCCTTGCGGGCGCAATGGTCACGATGCAGCAGGCAACAAAAAAACGATAGGTGCAATGAAAATCTTAATCATCAATGGCCCCAACCTCAATTTGCTGGGCAAACGGGAGCCACATATTTATGGCAAGCGCTCTTTTGAGGAGTATTTTGAAAAACTGCAACAGGATTTTCCGGGCGTGGTGTTGCATTACTACCAAAGCAACCACGAGGGCGAACTGCTGGATAAACTGCACGAAGCGGGCTTTACCTACCAAGGCATCATTTTCAACCCCGGCGCTTATACCCATACCTCCGTTGCTTTGGCGGACGCCATCGCCGCCATTGAAACGCCTGTGATAGAGGTACATATTTCCAATACTTTTTCGAGGGAGGAGTTCCGCCACAAGTCCATGACGGCACCTAACTGCGTGGGCTGCATCATCGGCTTGGGCCTGAAAGGATACGACTTGGCGGTGGAGTATTTTATGTCGTAGATGGTGGAATGGGTTAAATATTAAGTGAACATTTCACAAAAATGAGTCATATTAACTATCGGGCAGCTGAGCATTATTTTCACGGCGATTTCAAAAGACATAATTTATGAAAAACATATTGGGCGCTAGGCTCAAACGCTTATTGGATGGGGCTAAGCCTGGAGATTTAGACCACCTGCTAAATGCAGTAAATGGGCGATTGGACGATGTTCAAAAAGATGTGATGTTGCATAGGAAGGCACTTTGGGGGCTTTGCGGATTATTTTTGCTGTTCATTTTCAATATTGTCGGATTAAAAGAACTGTCGCTTGTCGGCGGCACGGAAATTAAGACCCCATTGGGGCTTCAGTCAGTGGATGAATTAGCGGTATGCGGTGTAGCCGTACTTTCTTTTTACAACTACTTTATGTTGGTGACAAGCCTACTGTACCGAAGTCAACTGCGGTATATGCACACCCAACTTTATGAAAGATTGTACCCCAATATTTTCAAGCAAAGCCTCCATCAATATACCATGCCGCCCTCACCGGGGCATATTCTCAAAACGATGAACAAAATCACTTCCATTAAGCATGGCGAAGAGGCCAAGGACAGTTTCGTCAAAAAAATCAGGTGGATAGCGATCTACTTTGAACGTGGCTTACAGTGGGTGTTTTTGATTGGAACATGCGTTTATATCATGAAAAATTATTGGAGCCAGAACCCTTGGCTCATATTGGCCATATTGGTAGTATGCAGTGCCTCAGCCACTTATGTAGTGCTTCTTAGTTCGAGGTACAATAATTATTTGGGCCTTTACAAAACAGATTTTGAAAAATTCATCAAGTCCCAAGATGCTCATTGACGATAGATGTCAAGCTTTTCTATCTCTTTCACTACTTCCTCTGCACTCAGGTAATTGCTGCGTTTGAAGGCTTGGTATTCGGGTGTGGCACCTGGGCAGCCTCCCATAGAGCAGTGCGCCCAATCTCGCAACTGCCAGCCAAGCCCCTTGTGAATGGTAAGCAAGTCAATGGTTTTTTCAAAGCTGGAGCGCCCCCTACGATTCAAAAATTTGATGCCCACACCAGCCAAGCCCCAGCTTGAGCGGCACTCATAATCCAGCAAATGGGCCAATTCATGGGCCACGATGCCAACCCTACCATTAAATGGAATCTGACCAAACAATATACCATCGAAATCTGGCTTATTGTTGATGAAAATCTGGTAGGTTCTGTTGCCCGACCGTTTAAAAAAGGAGCCGAAAGCAGGTCGGGTGGACATAGTGGTTCCAATGGGTTTGAACACAAATTCAATAGGCGTTTCTGCTAATTCTGGGTAATAAGCTAACGCAAGGTAGATGGCCTCTTCATGGTCGGCTTCAACCCCGATGACATTCTTGAACCGCTTTTTGGCATCAGCCACGGTTTCGTAATTTGCCCCTTCGGTAAAATTAACGGGCGGCATATGGGCCAACGCCGGAACATGGGTCATAACATGGGTCACCCAAGCGGTGTCCTGTCCTATTGCATAAGGATAGAAAAACATCGAGGCTAGTAAAACTAGGGTTATGAATATAAAAAGGCTATAACCAGCGCTTTTCATAGAACAATTTTTTTGTTAAAACCGCAAAGCCCATCACCGTCCAGAACGAGAACATGGCATAGATGAGGCCGGGCTTCACGAGGTCTTCGTTGTGAAGCAGCACGCTGCCCACCACGATGGCGAGGCTGACGTTTTCCAAGCCCATTTCAATGCCGATGGTCATGCTATCTTGGTTGTTTATCTTCAAAAGCCTCGAAGCCACAAAGCCAAACAACAGCGCCGTTGCGTTGATGGCAAGTAGCACGGGCAGTAAGGTGAAAAGCTCCTCCCGACTGATTTCGGTGCCACCGTTTTCCTTGGGCGCAAAAAATTTGATGATATAAACAACGGCGAGCAATACAATCGAGGCATATTTGAGCACCCGTTCCGTAAAAAGCGCCTGCCGCTCGTACCGCCAACGGAACAGCATCCCCACCAGCACAGGCAGTATCAGTACGATGAAGATATTGGCAATAGTGCCCCAAACGGGCAGGTTCACCGTAACATTGTCACCGAAATAGTATTGATAGGCCAGTCTGGTTAAGATGGGGACGGTGATTACCGCCACAAAACTGGCAATGGTGGTAAGGGCAACAGTGAGCGCCTTATTTCCTGAAAACCAATACGTTATAAGATTTGACGTGGTGCCAACAGGGCAAATCAACAGAATGAAAATCCCTAATTGGAAAGTCGTGGAAAGCCCCAATAGATTTGCAATGGACACCCCGATGAAAGGGAAACAGAACATTTTCAGGAATAGCCCGATGATGGTAATGCGAGGATTCTCAACAATGTACTGGAAATCCTTGGCGGTCAAAGACAGGCCGACACTCAGCATAATCATTGCTAAAACAGCCTGTAAGAATGTCTCAATGCTAATAAAGTCCTGCAAGGTTCGTAGTGATTGTCGGTAGCAAGCGGATGGTGGTAAAGAATTGAAAACATCTCCTTATTTTCGCCCCAACCCGCTGAATGATGCTCCCGTGAAACTCCAAAGGTAGAAAGGATTTCAAAAGTTGATGAACAAACCATGAGGACACTTGTCAACAAAATATTCTCAAAATACTTGGAGCACCGGATGGAGGCCAACCGCCGCTTCATGGCCTCGCCGCACGAGACCCAGCGCAGGGTTTTGATGGATTTGGTGCAGTCCCATGCCGATACGGTTTGGGGCAGAATGCACAATTTCTCCCGAATCAACTCCCCCGCCGACTTTGCCCGCCAAGTACCCGTACATACCTACCTGAGCCTAAAACCCTTTATCGAACGCATGATGCGGGGCGAAACGGACGTGCTCTATGCTGGCTTCGTGGAGTGGTTCGCCAAATCGAGCGGAACGACCGGGGCGGTGAGCAAATACCTGCCAGTGACCGAGGACAGCCTGATGAACAACCACGTAAAAGGCAGTTGGGATACCCTCGCTTTTCTTTACGACAACAACCCCGATAGCAATGTTTTTGCCCATAAAAACATCGTGATGGGCGGCACTTTCTATCCCGACGAGGGCTACCCCGCCGTCACCGTTTGTGATATTTCGGCCTTGTTGCTGCGCCAAATGCCGCTCGTGGGCCGTTTGTTCTACGTGCCGGGGCCAGAGGTGGCCACCATGCGCAACTGGGAGGAGAAAATCGGCGTCATGGCCGAAATGCTGCAAGAAGAAGACATTTCGATGATTGGCGGCGTGCCCACTTGGACGAACATCTTCCTGCAAAAAGTGCTCGATGCCTCTGGCAAGTCATGCATTTTCGACGTGTGGCCGAACCTCGAAACGTATATCCACGGCGGCGTCAATTTCGAGCCGCACCGCAAGCAGTTCGACCATTATTTTGGCTCCAAAAAATTCTATTACCAAGAAATATACAACGCCTCGGAGGGCTATTTCTCCATCCAGAACGACCTAACGGACGGTGCCATGCTGCTCATGCTGGACAGCGGCATCTACTTCGAGTTTCTGCCGAAATCGGAATGGGGCGCCGAAAGCCCACGGGCCATTCCATTGCAAGAGGTTGAAACGGGGCAAGATTACGCACTTGTCATCACCACCAATGCCGGGCTTTGGCGCTACGTCATCGGCGACACGGTGCAGTTCACCTCCCTGTATCCTTACAAAATCAGGGTGAGTGGCCGCACGAGCCTCTACGTGAACGCCTTCGGCGAAGACGTTATCATCTCCAACACCGACCGGGCCATCACGCTAACCTGTCAAGAATTGGATGCCATCATGAGTGACTACACAATGGCCCCCGTCTATTTCGAACAGGGCAAAAAAGGTGGCCACGAATGGATTGTGGAGTTTGAAAAAGCGCCACCTTGCCTCGATACTTTTGCGGAGCGCCTCGACAAAAACCTGCAAAAAGTGAACTCCAACTACGAGCAAAAACGCTATAACTCCCTCGCCCTTGACCGCCTGCGGCTGCATACCGTGCCCAAGGGCACGTTCAGCGATTGGTTGAGAACAAAAGGTAAATACGGCGGCCAGCACAAGGTGCCACGGCTCTCCAATAACCGCAGTTATGTGGAGGAAATCTTGGCGTTCACCCGCATTTATGCTTAAAAATTTATTGATGAATAACAGTAGCGACAACTCCAACCAACTGCTCATCAAGGACTTCGAGCTTCAGTCTTCGGAGGCCGAAGCACCCTCCGAAGCCGAGCTTTTCCAATTGCTCTGCGACCGCATTTCATGGATGATAGAACACAATATGGAGTACCTGCTCAGCTTGCTCTACCGCAATGACGTGCTGGAGTACAAAATCCTGGATGCCCTCTCGCCCGGCAACCCAGAACCCGCCAATGTGGCCCTTGCCAAGCTCGTCATGGAGCGGCAGCAGCAGCGCCTCGCCACCAAAAAACAGTACGGCAGCCAGCGCTCCGATGAAGTGGACGAGGATTTGAGGTGGTGAAGAAAAGTTTTGAGTTTCGGGTTTTGAGTTATACCAATGCTGCTCTATGTTGCCACCTTTTGACGATTATTGAAAAATTGGCAAGCTATTGAACAATTTCGCTTCGATTTTTGAAAACTTCAGCACAGAATAGCATTTTTGTTGAAAAATTTGAAAGTAGCGAAAACGCTGCTCCTTCCTTTTTCCTTGAAAAATTATGAACGGAATTGACAAGACCGACAAGCTCATACTTTCCATGCTGATGACCGATGCCGAGCAAGCCTACACGGACGTTGCAAAGAAAATCGGCTACGTGTCCGGCGGCACGGTGCATGTGCGCATGAAAAAACTGCGGGACATGGGCATCGTGCAGGGTGCTCACCTCATCATTGACCACGAAAAACTGGGCTACGACATCTGCGCCTTCCTTGGCATTTACCTCGATAAAAGCTCGCTCTACGACGATGTTGCGGAGCAACTAAAAAAGATACCCGAAGTGGTGGAAGCCTATTATACCACTGGCCTTTACAGCATTTTCGCCAAGATTTACTGTCGGG
Organism: Saprospiraceae bacterium; assembly: GCA_020848965.1. Taxonomy (GTDB): domain Bacteria; phylum Bacteroidota; class Bacteroidia; order Chitinophagales; family Saprospiraceae; genus UBA6168. The sequence continues at coordinate 18,886 of JADLHE010000216.1, read as the reverse complement.
ACACCAACCACCTTCGGGACGTGCTGCACGACAAAATCCAGAAGATTTCGGGCATTCAGCGCACGGAGACCTTCATCTCCCTGCAAGAGAGCATCAACCGCCCCGTGGAGATTCTGAGCGACGATGAAACGGAGGCATAACCACCCCTTGTGACTTTGTTTGCAAAGCTTGGCCTTATTTTGGTGCAGTTCTTTTGGGCTGCAAGGTTTTTATGTGAAAAAAGCGATGCCAGCTACTCATAAAGACCTCGCTAAGAGCGTTAAACGACCATGTTGTTCCATCTAAGACCTGCCAATTTCGTCTTTTGGGCGCTAGCCATCACGGCCAGCCTCTCAGGTCTGTCGTTTTCCCCCAAGCCTACTGCATTCAATCATTCAATCCTTCAATCCTTCAATCCTTCCCCCGAAGGCGACTCCGTCCAATACCGTGGCTACCGCCTCGAACTCACCAGTTTTGAAGTGCTCAAGCGCAACGACGACTGGGTGAAGCTCCGCTTCAATATCGTGAACTCGGGCCGGGTGGACGTTGATTTCTCCAAAAAAGGCACTGAGCATTGGGTGCAATATCTATTCGACCAGTCCATTTTTGACCAAAAACTGGGCGGCCTGCGGTCAAATATCCAGCACGTTTTGCAACAGGAAGAATTCAAATTGGCCGTGGGCAAAATGGAGCGGGGCAAAGAGCTGAAAGTGCCTGTGCTGCTGGACAAAAAACAGGCGGAGCCTAACCTAGTCGTGGCCAGCGGATTTGAAACCAAAGTGGGTGAAACAGGTGCTGCGGCTGAACCCAAAACCGCCGCCGTGCTGACCGGAAAAAACGGGCAGGCAGACCCCGCACCCAGTTCAACGCCCCCACCCGGCATTACGGAAGATTGCCCCGACATCTACTTCCAGCGCCTCCGCATCGTTGAACAGGACGACAAATCCGCAACCCTTGAATTCACGATTGCCAACAAAGGCTTTGGCACGTTCCGGCTGTTTGAAAAAAGTGGCAAACAAACGGAACACCTCCTGATAAAGTCCTTCATTTCCGGCGTCCCGACGCTTTCGAGGGGCGCCCTACCCATTAGCGAACAGCTACTAAAAGCCGAAGCTTCTCAATCGGGAGAGTTGCTGCCCGGCGGCACCTACACCAGTCGCATCAAGTTGGATGTGCGCAAGAAGACCCGCTACATGAAAAGCCTCATCCTCTCCCTCGACTCCGACCAGTTCAAGCTCGAATGCGATAAGACGAACAATACCGGAGCGGTGATTTTGGATTGATTTTACTCCGCAAAAATTCAAGCAGATAAGTTTGGCAGCAATCCATTTCCTACCTTTGGCAGGTATCTTTCATTAAAACAAATCAGAATGAAGCACCTGCTAGCCCTACTTCCTTTCCTTTTTTTCGCTTGCGCAAAGAAAAACCTGCCACCTGCCCATGTGCTCCCGCCGGTTCCTTTTGGCCCAGTACCGAGCCAAGCGCAGATTGACTGGCAGCGCATGGAGTACAACGCCTTCGTGCATTTCAACATGAACACCTTCACCAATATCGAATGGGGCATGGGCAGCGAGTCGCCCGCCACCTTCAACCCCAAGGCGCTCGACTGCCGCCAATGGGCAAGAGTGTGCAAGGAAGCAGGCATGAAGGGCATCATCCTCACGGCCAAGCACCACGATGGCTTCTGCCTCTGGCCCAGCAAATACACCGAGCATTCGGTGAAAAACTCGCCTTGGAAAAACGGCAAAGGCGATGTGGTACGGGAGCTTTCCGACGCCTGCAAGGAGTTCGGCCTCAAGTTCGGTGTCTATCTCTCGCCTTGGGACCGCAACCACCCCGACTACGGCAAGCCAGCCTACCTGACCTATTTCCGCAACCAGTTGCGGGAGCTGCTGACCAATTACGGCCCCATTTTCGAGGTCTGGTTCGATGGGGCAAACGGCGGCGACGGCTACTATGGCGGTGCCAACGAGAAGCGGGAAGTTGACCGCCAGAACTATTACGACTGGCCAACCACGCACAAGCTCGTGTATGAATTGCAGCCCAATGCTATCATCTTTAGTGACGCTGGGCCGGGCTGCCGCTGGGTGGGCAACGAAGAGGGCTTCGCCAATGAAACGAACTGGAGCGCCCTTCGCCTCAAGGAATTTTACCCCGGCTCCCCTAATTACAAAGAACTTACCACCGGCCATTCCGACGGCTACGCATGGGTGCCCGCCGAGTGCGACGTGAGCATCCGGCCCGGCTGGTACTACCACCCAGAGCAGGACGACAAAGTACATTCCCTCGAAAAACTCACCAATATCTACTACAATTCCGTTGGGCGAAACGGCCTACTACTGCTCAACCTGCCCGTGGATACCCGTGGCCTCGTGCATTAAACCGACGCCGCCCGCTTGATGGAATTTAAAAAAGTGTTGCAAAAGGACTTCGCCACCAATTTTGCCGAAGACCCCGAAGGGGAAATCAAAAAAGCGACCGCCAGCGATGAGCGGGGGCTGGGCTTCGATGCTTCCTTTGCTTTGGACGGTGATGCCGACACTTTCTGGGGCACGAAAGATGATGTGAAATCAGCCAGTTTGGAAATTGATTTAACCAAAGGTGCAGATGGTGGAAAGAAATCCATTAGCCGCATTGTACTGCAAGAACAAATCGAGTTCGGCCAACGGGTAACGGCCTTCAAAGTCCTTGCGCAGCAAAACAGGAAGTGGGTGCCCATTGCCGAAGGCACCACGATAGGCTACAAACGCATTTTGCGCTTCGCAAAAACGGAGGCGGAAAAACTAAAAATCGAATTTGAAGGAAAGGCAGCGCTGTGTATCAGCGAGGTGGGAGTTTATTGATTGCTTGATTGTTGAAATTGTTTGATTGTTGCCCGTAACCCGACAGCAATCAAACAATTCCAACAATTAAGCAATTACTCAAAACTTTTTAAATATCAACGACCCATTGTGCCCACCGAAGCCGAAAGTGTTGCTTAGGATGGCCCGCACTTCCCGCTCCTGTGGCTGGTTGAAGGTCAGGTTGATGCGTGGGTCGAGTTCTGGGTCGTCGGTGAAGTGGTTGATGGTCGGCGGGATGAACTGGTGCTGGATGGCCAAAATCCCGGCAATCGCTTCGATGGCCCCGGCAGCGCCGAGCAAGTGGCCCGTCATGGACTTCGTGGAGCTGACGTTCAGCTTGAAAATATTGTCACCGAACACTTTTTGGATAGCTCTCACTTCTGCTACGTCGCCGAGCGGTGTGGAGGTACCATGTACGTTGATATAATCAATTTCATCGGCGTTCATATGGGCATCGGCGAGGGCGGCCTTCATTACGTTGGCGGCACCAAGGCCCTCTGGGTGTGGGGCAGTGATGTGGTGTGCATCGGCAGTTGCGCCAGCACCCACAAGTTCGCAAAGGATATTGGCACCCCGGCGCTTGGCGTGTTCCAGTTCTTCGAGCACGAGCATGCCAGCACCTTCGCCCAGCACGAAACCTTCCCGGTCTAGGTCGAAGGGGCGGGAGGCCGTGGCGGGGTCGTCGTTGCGGGTAGAGAGCGCCTTCATGGCCCCGAACCCTCCGACGGCCACCTTGATGATGGTCGCTTCGGCGCCACCGGCGATGATGACGTCGTTGCGCCCCAACCGGATACTGTCAAAAGCGGACATAATGCCGTGGGAGGAGGAGGCACAAGCCGAAACGATGGCGTAGTTGATGCCCCGGAAGCCGTATTTCATGGAGACATGGCCGGAGGCGATGTCAATGATCATTTTCGGAATGAGGAAGGGGTTGTAGCGGGGAATGCCGTTGCCGGTGATGAATTCTTCCACCTCTTTTTCCAACGTGGCCATGCCGCCAATGCCGGAAGATATGATGACGCCCACCCGGTCGCAGTCGAGCTTTTCGGGGTCTAGCCCTGCGTTGGCAATGGCCTCGTCAGCAGCGACCATGGCGTAGATGGTGAAATTGTCGAGCTTGCGCACCTCTTTTTTGTCAATGAACTCTTCTGGGTTGAAGTTCTTGACCTCGCAGGCGAATTGCGTTTTGAAGTGCGTGGTATCAAAACGGGTGATGGGGCCAGCGCCGCTGACACCTTTCTTCAAGCCTTCGAGGTATTCCTGTACATTGTTGCCAATGGGAGTGAGCGCTCCGATACCAGTGATGACTACCCTTCTCATAAAATCGTTTTAAATGGCGTGGCAGGAGGCAGACGGGTGAAATGGGCAATACAACTGCCGAACCTGCTGCTTGGGTGATGGATAAGGAGAAAAAAGCCAAAAACCTGCATGGTGCAGCGTTTTTGGCTTTGGCAAAATGAATGATTCGGAATGACCTTATTTCGAGTTGCTCTCGATGTACTCAATGGCCTGTCCTACGGTTTGAATCTTTTCAGCTTGCTCATCTGGGATGGAGATGTCAAATTCTTTCTCCAGTTCCATGATAAGCTCAACGGTGTCGAGCGAGTCGGCACCGAGGTCGTTGGTGAAGCTTGCCTCTGGGGTCACTTCCGATTCTTCAACGCCCAATTTTTCTACGATGAGTGCTTTTACACGGCTTGCAATGTCAGACATATCAAATGCTGTTTAAATTGAAAAAACTGATTGAAGATGGGGCAATTGGCCTTATCCGCTCGGCATGAAAACATGCTGGGGAACCGCCCTGCCTTGCCCTTTACTTCAAAAAGGGTTTAAAAATTCGCTGCAAAGAAAGGCAAAGCAGCCGACTTGGAAAAATAATTTTTGGCATGGCGCTATTATGTCTTTCCTAGATTTCATAGGAAAAAACGCTGCGACATTTGCCAAGTTCAAACCAGAACGTACTTTTGGCGGCTGATTTAATTTGTCAAAAATACACTTAGTACCCCCTGATTAGGTTATTTTTGATGCAGCATCCATTCGTTTGAAGTAAAAAAACCAAATGAATTAAGCAGATAATCAGCACTTTTGCAACGTGGGGAGCCACAATCTCCCTCACTACGAACCTATGATGAGCAAGGATAAAAACAGTACTAAGATAGTGGCCACCGTAGGCCCTGCCAGCAGCAACTATGAAATGTTGAAGAAGCTGGTCATCGCTGGCGTTGATATTTTTCGACTAAATTTTTCTCACGGAAAACACGAGGCACACAAGGAAGTCATCCACCACATCATGCGCATCAACGAGGAACTTGACGCACATGTGGGCATCCTCGCCGATTTACAAGGGCCTAAATTGAGGGTTGGCGTCATCAAGGACGAACCCCTGATGCTCGACAAAGGCGATGTCATCACCTTTGTGAACACCCCTTGCGAGGGCACCAAGGATGCCATCTACATGAGCTACCAAGACCTGGCCGAGGACGTGAACCCCGGCGAGACCATCCTCGTGGACGACGGCAAAATCCGGCTCAAAGTGGTGGAAACCAACCGCAAGGATACCGTAAAACTGGAAGTGACCCACGGCGGCCCCATCCGCTCCAACAAGGGCGTGAACCTGCCAAATACCAAGGTTAAGCTACCAGCCCTCACTGAAAAAGACCTCCGTGACCTTGACTTCATCCTTACCCAGCCCGTCAATTGGATCGCACTTTCGTTCGTGCGCAGCGCACAAGACCTCGACGACCTCTGGAAACGGATTTCGGCAAAAGGCCACCCTGCTAAGGTCATTTCAAAGATAGAAAAACCGGAAGCCCTCGAAAACATTGATGAAATCATCAAAAACTCCAACGGCATCATGATTGCCCGTGGCGACCTCGGCATCGAGACGCCCATCGAAGGGCTGGCAATGACCCAGAAAAGCATCATCGCCAAGTGCATCAAGCGCAGCAGGCCTGTGATTGTTGCTACGCAAATGATGGAGTCCATGATGGAAAACCCCACGCCAACCCGCCCAGAGGTAACGGACGTGGCCAATGCCGTGCTCGATGGTTGCGACGCCGTCATGTGTTCCGGCGAAACGGCAATGGGCAAATTCCCAGTGGAAACCATTGAAACGATGGGCCGCATCATCCACGAAGTGGAAACGAACGACCTGTACCAGTTGCGCTTCCCAGAGCCTTCGCCCAACTCTTCCACCTTCCACAGCGACGTGGTCTGCTACAGCGCCGTGGACGTGGCCGAGCGCATCAATGCAAAGTGCATCATGGGCATGACCGTATCCGGCTACACAGCTTTTAAAGTGAGCAGCCGCAGGCCCAAGCGCAAAATCTGCATCTTCTCTGGCCAGATTCACATCCTCGCCACGCTCAACTTGGTTTGGGGCGTAAAAGGCTATTATTACGACAAATTCACCACTACGGACGAGACCATCGAAGACACGGTCAACATCCTTAAACAGGCTGGCGAGGTAGCCACAGGGGACGTCATCGTCAATATCGGCTCCATGCCGCTCGCCAAACGACTGCGCACGAACATGCTGCGGGTGACGCAGGTGGAGTGACAAAAGTTTTGAGTGTCGAGTTTTGAGTGAGCAACTAAGGTACTCGGAACTCAAAACCTAAAACTCAAAACTTCTTTATGCAAGTAAAAATCATCAATCAATCCCCCTTCCCGCTGCCGCAATACGAGACAGCGGGCAGTGCTGGCCTCGACCTCCGGGCCAATATCACCGAGCCGATAAGCCTTGGTTCTTTGGAGCGAACCCTTGTGCCAACGGGGCTTTTCATCGAATTGCCGCTTGGCTACGAGGCCCAGGTGCGCCCCCGCAGTGGGCTTTCCATCAAAAAAGGCTTGAGCCTCGTCAACGCTCCCGGCACCATTGACAGCGACTACCGGGGCGAAATCAAAATCATCCTCGTCAATCTCTCCAACCAGCCGCAAACCGTGGAACCCGGCGAGCGAATTGCCCAGATGGTCATTGCGAGGTACGAGCAAATTGAGTGGGCAGAAGTGGCTGTGCTTTCGGAAACGGAGCGTGGAACAGGTGGTTTTGGCAGCACCGGCATTTAAAAGTAATGCGGTTTGGAGCGATGAGGTATGAATTTTGACTGTGAAATGCACCCTCGCATTCAAATATCACAAATCACTGTTCTTTATGAAAATCATTATCCCAATGGCTGGCCGGGGCACTCGCCTCCGACCACATACACTGACACTCCCAAAGCCGCTCATTCCCATTGCTGGCAAGCCGATGGTGCAGCGCATTGTGGAAGACCTCACAGCTGGCTACAATGGCCAGATTGAAGAAATAGCCTTCATCACAGGCGACTTCGGCAAGGACGTTGAGCGGGAACTCGTGGCCATTGCCAACAGCTTTGGGGCAGAAGGCCGCATTTACCAACAAACACAGCCGCTGGGCGTGGCCCATGCCATTGGTTGCGCCAGCGAAAGCCTCAATGGCAACGTGTTTATCGCTTTCAGCGACACGCTTTTCCGGGCCGACTTCCATTTCGATATCAATGAAGATGGCATCATTTGGGTGAAAAAAGTGGAAGACCCTTCGTCTTTCGGCGTCGTGAAGACCAACGAAAAGCAGGTTATCACTGATTTTGTGGAGAAATCGCCCGTTTTCGTCTCCGATTTGGCCATCGTGGGCCTTTACTATGTAAGGGAAGGCGAGTACCTACGTGACCAAATCAAGTTTTTGATTGAAAACAATATCAAGGACAAAGGCGAATTCCAGATAACTTCGGTGCTGGAAAACATGAAGGCGGGCGGCTACCAGTTCCGGGCCAGCGGCATTGACGAGTGGCTGGACTGCGGCAATAAGCTCAATATCGTGGACACCAACCGCCGGATGCTCGAAATCAAACAGCCGTTGGAGCAACTCGTTTCGCCGCAGGCGGTCATTGAAAACTCAGTGGTTATTGAGCCTTGTTTTGTAGGCGCTGGCGCAAAAATCCTGAACTCCGTCATTGGGCCGCACGTCTCCGTCGGGAATAATTCGGTGATTGCAAACTGCATCATCAAAAACAGCGTTATACAGGGCGATACGAACGTTTCCGATGCCCTCTTCACCGATTCTATGGTGGGCAACCACGTAAATTACGAAGGGCATGTGTCGGACGTGAGCATCGGCGACTATACCAGTTTTAAAGAATGAAGATTCGAGGAAGCGAGGATTTGACAGGGTCTGCTCAAATCCTCGCATCCTCAAATCCTCGCATCCTCAAATCCTCAAACCTTCTAATGTCAAAGCGAATACTCCTCCCCCTGCTTCTCTTGGCCAGTTTCACGATTTGGGCACAGGATGAAGGCTTGCAAATTCCGCAGGAAACGCAGGTTGGCCAACTTTTCATGGACGGCAACCGGGAGAAATTATTGGGCAATTGGGAAAAGGCCGCCGCCAAGTTCAAGGAGGTGCTGGACAAATCACCTAAGAACGATGCCGCTGCCTACGAACTGGCCAGGGTTTACGAGGCACTGAAAGACACCGACAAAGCCCTCACCAACGCTCGCTACGCCGTGGAATGGAACCCCGGCAATCCTTGGTACAAATATTACCTCGCCGAGCTTTACCAAAAATTGGACAAGGACAAAGAAGCCGCCGACCTCTACGCCCAACTCGTGAAGGCCGACCCCCACAACGAGGGCTATTATTTCAAATGGGCCTACTACCTCGTGCGGGCCAGCCAACCAGCCGAGGCCATCAAGGTGTATGACCAATTGGAGAAAATGATTGGCATCAACGAGGAGACGACCCGCCACAAACAGACGCTTTACCTCGGCATGGGCGATTATAAAAAAGCAGGCAAGGAGGTACAGGATTTGATTAACCGCTTCCCGAAAAACGTGGAATACCGCCACCTCTTGGCCACACTCTATGACCAAACGGGCGAAAAGGCCAAGGCCACGGCCACTTACCAAGAAATATTGAAGCTCGACCCCGAAGACGCCCGTGCCAAGATTGCGCTAGCCGATGATTCCAAGGGCGTTGACGACCTCAAGTTCCTCAATTCGCTTCGCCCCGTTTTTGAAAATCCAAACACGGAGATTGACACCAAAATCAAGGAAATCATCCCGTATGTGACCCGCTTGGCCGAAACGAACGATAAGAGCCTCGGCAATTCGCTCTTGGCCCTGACCTCGCTTTTGGCCACCGTTCACCCCAATGTTGCCAAGTCGCACTCGGTACTGGGCGATGTTTATTACCACAGCGGCCAACCCGAAAAGGCGCTGGAAGCATACCAGCGCTGCCTCGAACTCGACCACAACGTATGGGCAGTTTGGGAGCAGGTGCTCTATATTTATTTCGATAAAAAAGACTACCAAAACCTCGTGAAGACCTCCGAGGAGGCACTCGACCTCTTTCCCAACCAAGCCTCGGCTTACTATTTCAATGGCTTGGGCTACAACGGCCTTCACAAACCGAACGATGCGCTTTCTGCGCTGCAACAGGCCTTCGTCATGACTGCCAAGAACCCTCCGCTCCGATTCAACGTGCTGAAGGAAACTGCCGAGTCGCACTACCAACTGAAAAAATACCCGCAAGCTGAAAAATCGCTCAACGAGGCCCTGCAGTTGAATGCCAAAGACCCTGCCGCCTTGGAACGCATGGGCGATGTGCAATACCAACTTGGCAAAGCCAACGAGGCCCTTCAGTTCTGGCAAAAGGCCATGGAGTATGGCGGCAAGTCGGAAGTCCTGCAACGCAAGGTGCTGGAGGGGAAATTGATGGAGTAATTGATGGACTCCCTTGCTTCGCTTTAATGAATTTATGCTCGCTTCCCAAGCGGGTTCCAGCGCGTTTGTTCATTATTCATTCCCGCCTTCCTGTTTTTCGTGGGCATAGCCCTGTTGAATCCACTAAGTCTTTGTAGAAACCTAACAAACCATCCCTCCAAAGCCCTATTTTGATTTGGTCTAAATTCAATTCAAGAAAAATATTTTTCACTTGCTCAGTTTCGGAAAACCGAATACAATTAATTATATTTGCCACCCGCAAATTATAATTTTGAGAAGAGGGTGTTTTAAGAAATTTAGAAAAAATTTTCAATAAGTATTTCCTTGCTTCGCAAAATCGTTTGCCCATACTGCTTTTAAGAAGCCTACTCACCCAAGGCTTGGCCGGGGTGCGTTCGTAAATCCAAAATCACAAAATCGTAAATCCATTAACACTCACCTATGAAAGTTTCCATCACCGTAAATGGGAAGTCCTTCAACCACGACGTCGAAGCTCGTGACCTGTTGGTCTTCTACCTAAGAGACACCCTGCGGCTGACCGGCACCCACGTGGGCTGCGACACGTCGAGCTGTGGGGCCTGTACGGTACACCTTGATGGCCACGCCGTCAAGTCCTGCACCGTGCTCACCGCACAGGCCGATGGCCGCTCCATCACCACCATCGAGGGCATGGCCGACGGCGACAACCTCCACCCGCTGCAAGAAGGCTTCCGGGAGGAGCACGGCCTGCAATGCGGCTTCTGCACCCCCGGCATGATCATGGTCGCTGCCGACCTGCTGGAGCGAAACCCAAACCCCTCCGAGCACGAAATCCGGGAGGCGCTGGAAGGCAATTATTGCCGATGCACCGGCTATCACAACATCATCCGGGCAATCCAATATGCAGCCTCCCATGCGGTGGCAGCTTAATTTCTAATCCTGTTAGCTGTTTGCCCTTGGCAATTGGTAGCCCCTGCTTTATCTTCCGGGACTACCGACTGCTAACTGCCGACTGCCAACTGCCAACTCAAAAAAATGGGCGATACTCAATATATCGGAAAATCGGTGAAGCGGGTCGAAGACAAGCGCTTTATCACCGGGCAGGGTCGTTACACCGACGACATCCAACTGCCGGGCATGGTCTATGCACATATCGTGCGCAGCCCCTATGCCCACGCAAAAATCAACTCCTTTGACATCGCTTCTGCGCAGTCCGCACCGGGCGTCGTGGCCGTTTTCACAGGCGACGACATCAAGAAAGCGGGCATGGGCGGCGTGCCCTGCGGCTGGCAACTCCATTTCAAGAATGGCGACCCGATGGTCGAGCCGCCCCACCCGCTGCTCATCGCCTCTGGCGACACCGTGAAGCACGTGGGCGACGGCGTGGCGGTGGTCATTGCCGATACCCGTGCCAATGCCCGTGACGCCGCCGACCTCATCTATGTGGATTATGAGGTGTTCGATGCCGTCACCGCTGCCGCCGATGCCGTGAAGCCCGGCGCTCCGCTCGTACACGAGTCCGCCCCTGGCAATATCTGTTTTGACTGGGAAATCGGCAACCCAAGGGCCGAGGTGGACGCTGCAATGGCCACGGCGCACCACATCACCCGCATGGAGTACCGCAACCAGCGCCTCGCACCGAACGCCATTGAGCCTCGCTGCGCAATTGGCGACTACGACGGTGCCAACGACCGTTATACCCTTTACACGACTTCGCAAAACCCGCACCTCACTCGCTTGCTCATGTGCGCCTTCGTGCTTGGCTTGCCGGAGAACAAGGTTCGGGTCGTTGCACCAGACGTAGGTGGTGGTTTTGGTTCAAAAATCTACCATTATATAGAGGAAGCATTGATGATTTGGGCATCGAAGCAATTGGGCAAGCCCATCAAATGGACTTCCACCCGCACAGAGGCATTCCTCACCGACGCACATGGCCGTGACCATACCACCACTGCCGAAATGGGCTTCGACCAAGACGGCAAAATCGTTGCACTGCGCATCAATACGCTGGCCAACGTGGGCGCTTACCTAAGCACTTTCGCCGCCGTGACGCCTACTTATTTGCACGGCACACTGTTGCAAGGGCTTTATACCACGCCAAAAATCAACCTCGACCTGAAAGCCGTTTTCACCCACTCCACGGTGATTGACGCCTATCGGGGTGCTGGCCGACCAGAGGCCACCTACCTCTTGGAGCGCCTGATGTCAAAAGCCGCCATCGAAATGGGCATTGACCAAGCAGAGCTGCGCTACAAGAACTTCATCCCGCCTTTCGATGGCGTGACGCAGCCCGGCTACCAGACCAATGTTGCGCTGCAATACGACTCCGGCAACTACAAAGGAATGCTCGATAAGGGATTGGAACTCATTGGTTATCAAGACTTTCTGAAAGAACAGGCCGAAGCCCGCAAGCAGGGCCGCTATCTTGGCATCGGCGTTTCGACCTATATCGAAGCCTGCGGTATTGCACCGTCGGCAGTGGTAGGTTCGCTGGGCTGCCGGGCCGGTCTCTATGAGAGCGCCCACGTTCGGGTACAGCCGACGGGCACGGTGAGCGTTTACACAGGCTCCCACTCGCACGGGCAGGGGCACGAGACGACCTTCGCACAGGTGGTGGCCGAGTATTTTGGCATCCCGCTTTCGAGCGTGGAAGTACACCACGGCGACACGGAGAGCGTGGCATTCGGTATGGGTACTTATGGTTCCCGCTCGCTGGCCGTGGGTGGCAGCGCCATTGTGGCATCCTGCCAAAAAGTCATTGACAAAGGCACCAAAATCGCCGCCCACAAGCTGGAATGCTCCGAGGACGACCTCGAATACAGCGCTGGCACTTGGACGGTGAAGGGCACCGACCGCTCCATTGGTTTCGGAGCAATTGCATTCACAGCTTATGTACCGCACCAGTACCCCAAGGGCTTGGAGCCGGGCATGGACTTCTCCAGCTTCTACGATCCTTCCAACTTCACCTACCCGAACGGCTGCCATATCGCCGTGGTGGAAGTGGACATCGAAACTGGCAAGGTGAAGCTGCTCCGCTTCGCTGCAGTGGACGACGTGGGCAATGTCATCAACCCGATGATTGTGGACGGCCAGATACACGGTGGCCTCGTGCAAGGCATCGGTCAGGCCATGCTGGAGGGCGTGATTTTCGATGAAATGGGCAACCAGACAACGGCTTCCTATATGGACTATGCCATGCCTCGTGCCGACGATGTGCCGAGTTTCGAACTGGGCCGTCAGGTGACGCCCTGCCCGCACAACCCACTGGGCGTAAAAGGCGCAGGCGAGGCAGGTGCCATTGGTTCAACACCCGCTGTCGTGAATGCCGTCGCAGATGCGCTTGCGCCATTTGGCGTCCGTGATTTGGAAATGCCGCTGCACTCGGAAAAGGTGTGGAGAGCCATTCAAGCGGTGGCTAAAGGATAATTGATTGTTGAATTGTTGCATTGCTAAATTGTTTTCCTTCGGAACATAGACAGCTTGGCAATGCAACACTGAACAATCCAACAATTTAACAATCCAACAATTTCAAAATGATACCATCAACCTTCGATTATAAGCGCCCCGGCACCTTGGCCGAGGCCATCCAATTGATAAAAGACGACCCCGGCGCAAAGCTCTTGGCCGGAGGTCACTCCCTCATCCCAGCCATGAAGCTGCGGCTGAACGCTAGCCCGACCTTGGTGGACATCAGCCGCCTTTCAGAGCTGAATTTCATTCGGGACAAGGGCAAGTTCATCGGCATTGGCGCAGGTGCTACGCATGGCGCCATTGCTACGCACAAAACCATCACCAGCAAAGTGCCGCTGCTCGCCCATGCCGCCGAATTGATTGGCGACGTGCAGGTGCGCAACGTGGGCACTATCGGCGGCAGCATTGCCCATGCCGACCCGGCTGCCGACTGGCCCGCCGTGCTCATCGCTGCCGATGCCACGGTGGAGGTGAACGGGGCTTTTGGCGAGCGCAACATCCCAGCCACCGACTTCTTTAAGGGCTTTTTCTACACCGCCCTTGGCGAAGGCGAAATCATCACGGAAGTGAAAGTGCCGGAGCCTGATGCGGCTACCTTGCGCTGTGCTTACGAAAAATTTGCGCAGCCCGCTTCCCGTTTTGCCTTGGCAGCCTGTGCGGTGCAAATGAGCCTCGTGGACGGCAAATGCACGAATGTACGGGTAGCTTTTAACGGCATTGGCAGCTTCTCCTACCGTGCTACGGCGGTGGAGGCCGCCTTGGAAGGCCAAGCACCATCGGAGGACGCCATCAACCTCGCTGCCAGCCGTGCCTGCGACAATGCCGACATGGTGCTCAGCGACAATTTCGCCAGTGAAGACTACCGCCGCCACTTGGCCAGCGTCGTTTGCAGGCGGGCGCTGAACAAGGCGTTGGCATAGTATTGTTTGAGGGGTTTGATGCGTTTGTTGGGTTTGATTTGCCCCACAACACATCAAACCCTTCAAACTAATCAAACTCTTCAAACAAGTAAAAAAGTATGATATTAAACGGCCAACACACCTTGCCTGCCCATCCAAAAACGATATGGGATTTGATGATGGATGCCAATGTATTGGCTCGCATCACGCCGGGCATCACCCGCCTCGAACTCATCGAGGAGAACGTTTACAAGACCATTGCGGAGATAAAAGTGGGGCCGGTCGGCGGTGCCTTCACGGGCACTTTGAAGGTTACCGACATTGTGGAACATGAAAAATTTTCGCTCGTTGTGCAGCAGAACAGCCGCATGGGCAATGCGCAGGCCACCGTCAACATGCTCTTGGAAGCCTTGGAGGACGGCCTTGCCACCAACGTCAGTTTCAAAGGCGACGTGAAGCTCTCCGGCATGATGGCCACGATGGGCCAGCGGGTACTTGCACCCGTAGCGAGCATGCTGAGCGGGCAATTTTTCGAGGCGTTGAAGAAGGAGTTGCCTTGAAACAAAGCAAGATAATGTCAGCCCAAGCCCTTATTTTTGACTTTCAAACCCAATTCAGCCATTAATCATTATGAAAGTCAATTCTCCATTCCCCGGCATGGATCCTTATTTGGAGGGGCATATTTGGCCTGATGTGCACCACGGCCTTGCCAGTGTCATTCAAGAATTGTTGGCTCCTGCCATTTCTCCAAAATACGTTGCGAGGGTAGAAACCTACACGGTGGAGGATACAAAGCCTGAATCGGAAGTTGGGATAACCTACCCAGATGTGGCTATTCTTAAGCGTTCTGGCGCAGAGGAACAACTACTTGCCTACACTGGCACAGCCGTCATGACAGAACCGGACACCTACGTTACGACCACTGTCACCGTTCGCATCCCCGTCGTTCAGATTCGGGATGTCGCCAAAAACCAACTGATAACTTGCATAGAAATCTTGTCGCCCGTCAACAAAAGAAGCCCTGGCTGGCAACCCTACCATGAAAAACGGAACGACCTTCACAACAGTGGGGTGCATCTCTTGGAAATTGACCTCTTGAGGCGAGGTAGGCGGCATCTATGGAACGTCGGAAAGCCAGAACCGCATTACGTTTTCACCCTTTGGAGAAAAGGGACGATGAAAGTTGCGCTGTGGACAAATTTCGTTCAAAACCAGCTCCCTATCCTTCCTGTACCGCTTAAAAGCCCAGACCCCGATGTGCCCCTTCCACTAAAACAGGCACTCGACATGATTTATCAACGTGGGCTTTACAACCTGTCCATTGATTACAATAAAACGCCACCACCACCTGATTTTTCGGAAGAAGAAATGGCGTGGATAAGAGAGCAGGTAGCCAAGCACTCATTTCAAATCACATTTTTTCCAATCCAACATGCCGAATTTCAACATTGATGCTAAAAAGGACATGACCTACGACGCCATCGTCGTAGGCTCAGGGATGAGCGGCGGATGGGCAGCCAAGGAACTTTGCGAAGCTGGCCTGAAGACCCTCGTATTGGAGCGGGGGCGGATGGTTGAGCACGTGAAGGACTATCCGACGATGAACAATGAATCGTGGGACCAAGAACTGAGGGGCGCCATCGGGCCGGAAGACCGCAAAAAGCACTACAAGGTCGTCCGCACGGGCTTCATCGGCGAGAACAACAAGCACTTCTATGCCAACGACGAGGAAAATCCCTACACCGAGGTAAAGCCTTTTCTTTGGGTACGTGCACACCAAATGGGCGGGCGCTCGCTGCTTTGGGGCAAACAGACCTATCGCTGGAGCGAGCTTGACTTCGAAGCCAACGCAAAGGACGGCCACGGCGTGGACTGGCCCATCCGGTACAAGGACTTGGAGCCTTGGTACACCCATGTGGAGAAATATGCGGGCATCAGCGGTGAGGCGCTCGGCCTGCCACAATTGCCGGATAGCCACTTCCTGCCTCCGATGGAGTTGAACTGCGTAGAAAAAGAGGTGAAACAAAGGCTTGAAAAGGAATTTCCCGGCAGGCATTTGATTATCGGAAGGGTGGCGCACTTGACCGTAGCGCACAACGGTCGGGGCAAGTGCCAGTTCCGCAACCGCTGCGATAGGGGCTGCCCCTTCGGGGCTTATTTTAGTAGCAATGCCGTGACACTGCCCGCCGCCAATGCCACGGGCAACCTGACCATGCGCCCGTTTTCCATCGTGGATTCCATAGTTTATGATGAAAAAACTGGCCGTGCTTCGGGCGTGAAGGTGATTGATTCCGAAACGGGAGAAATGCACGAATACCACGCAAAAATCATCTTCTGCAACGCCTCCACCCTCAGCACTACTCAAATACTTTTGAAATCCACCTCCAGCCGCTTCCCAAATGGCCTTGGCAACGATAGCGGCGAACTTGGCCACAACCTCATGGACCACACCTATCGGGTGGGCGCTATGGGCAATTTCGAGGGCATGGAGGACATGTACTACAAGGGCCGCCGCCCGAACGGGATTTACATTCCCCGCTATTGGAATATTGATGAAAAAACCAAGTCGGACAAGTTCGTGCGGGGCTTTGGCTTCCAAGGGGGTGCTTATCGGCCCGGCTGGGGCGGCGGTGCCAATATGGACGGCTTCGGCGAGGAGTTCAAGGACAGCCTCATCACGAATCCGGGGCCGTGGGAGTTTTTCATCACGGGTTTTGCGGAGTGCCTGCCCTACCACGAAAACAAGGTGAGCCTCGACAAGCAGAACCTCGACAAATGGGGGCAACCCACACTCGCCATAGACGCTGAGTACAAGGCCAACGAGCTGGCACTCAACAAGCAGATTCAGGAAGACGCCGTGGAGATGCTGGAAAAATGCGGTATCAAAAACATCGTCGGCTTCGACAACAAGCACGAGATGGGCTACGGCATACATGAAATGGGCACTGCCCGCATGGGACGTGACCCCAAGACCTCCGTGCTGAACGCCACGAACCAGGTGCATGCCTGTAAAAACGTCTTTGTGACGGACGGTGCCTGCATGACCTCCAACTCCTGCGTCAACCCCTCGCTGACTTACATGGCGCTGACCGCCCGTGCGGCCAACCATGCTATTTCGGAACTCAAAAAGGGGAATTTGTAATTGGGTTGATAGCGGTTGATAATAGGTTGATAAGGGTTGATTGCTCCCATGACGCAGACCCTTATCAACTTCATCAACCCTTATCAACCCTTATCAACCAAAAAGAAATGAACAGAAGAGAAGCCATCAAAAATACGGCCCTGTTGGGCGGCGCATCCATCCTTACAGGCTCGCTTTTTTCCATTTTGCAGTCCTGCAAATCGGAACCAAGACTTAGTTGGAAGCCCAGCTTCTTGAAAGCCGAACAAGCCCAATTGATTTCGGCGTTGGTTGATACGATTTTGCCAAAAACCGCCACGCCCGGCGGCCTGGACATGAAGGTGGACATTTTCATGGACACTGTTTTTGCCAAACTCTACGACGCAGAGGGGCAAAAAGCTTTGGTAGCCGACATAGACGGTTTCAACGAAAAATGCCGCTCCAAATTCGGCAAGGCATTCACTGAACTGGACAAAGCACAGCGTACGGAAATTCTGAAAGCGGAGGAGGCCAGTTCTCCCAAGTACAACGGCAAGGTTTGGGGCACTGCCGTCGGTGAGCAGAAGCCCGTCGGGTTCTACCGTTCCATGAAATCGCTGATGCTATGGGGCTATTTCTCCTCGGAAGAAATCGGGATGAAAGTGTTGAACTACGACCCTGTGCCGGGCGATTACCTAGGCTGCGTACCGATGAAGGACGTGGGGAGGGTTTGGAGTTTGTGAGTTCTAACCTTTATTGAGTAGCTCCTCCAACTTCATCAAACTTTCCAAATTATGCGCACTGCCAAATTTGTCCAAGTGCGGCAGCGCCACGCTCATTCCCTTGGCCAATGGCTGATAATTCGGATTTCCTTTCAGCGGATTCAGCCAAACCACCTTCCAGGCTCGGCCTTTTATGCGCTGCAATGCGGTGTGCAGCAGGGCGGGGTCGCCCGTTTCGAGGCCGTCGCTGAGAACGACCACGAGGGGGCTGCCATTCAGTAGCTCCTTACCGTAGCCATCCACAAAGTCTTGCAGGCAGGCCCCGATTTTCGTTCCGCTCGACCAATGGTCGGCTTGTGCGGCGATTTGCGCCAGCGCAAACTCAAGGTAGCTCTCTTGCAAGGCCGCCGTGATGCGCACGAGCGAGGTGCTGAACACAAATGCCTCCAACTGCCGGAAATTTTCCCGAAGGGCACAGATAAAGCGTAGCAGGTAAAAGCTGTATCGGTCCATCGAGCCGCTCACATCGAGCAGCAGGATGAGCCTGCGCCGACCGGGCCGACGAGTTTTGCGCAGCAACTGTATTGGTTCGCCGCCGAAGCCGATACTGCGACGGATGGTCTTGCGCAAATGGATGACCCCCTGCTTGACATCCAGCTTTTGCCGCCGACGGAGGCGCAGCGCCATTTCCCGAAAAAGCTGCTCGGAAAGCTCCTCGAAAAGCTGGGCGTCCATGTCGGCTACTTTGGAAAAATCTGTTTTGCGAAACTGCTCCGAAGCGCTCGCTCCTGTGGTGCTTTTCACGGCTTCCAGTTCTTCTTGGTTGTTTGGGCTGTCGCCCAATAGCGTGGGTGCGGTGGAGGGCGCTTGGTTGGCCTTGTGCTGTTGGTTTTTCTCCGACCGCTTTTGGTTGAGTTCAACGGGGTCTTTCCGCCAAAAAAGCAGGAACAATTTCTCGAACCGCAGCCGCTCCTCCGGGGTGCGGCAGAAGAGCGATTTCAGCGCCGATTTGAAATAAAACTTGTGCTGAACCAGCCCATCGGCGGCCACCTGCACGGCCTCCTGCGTCTCCCGAATGCCCACGTTGAAGCCCTGCTCCCGAAGGAAGCGGGAAAAGGAAACGATGGCTTCCGATAGGCCGTCGGCGGGGAT
>JADLHE010000215.1 GCA_020848965.1 Saprospiraceae bacterium | reverse complement strand
ATGAAGAGGAAATCAAAGCAGCCTCTAAGGCTGTATTTTTAGAGCAACGGTTTAGGGAAGAACCGTTTCAAAAGGCAAGTACGATTGAAGATTTTTGCGACTTCTTGCTCAAGCACAGTGATACATTGCTGCTGTACAATCAGCGGCGTGATAGTAAAAGATATAAATCCGGAGCAGGGAGTTATGTCATTAAAGACAAAGAACCTGGGCAATGCTTTACTTTCATGGACACCAGTGCCAGTTTTATGAGGACTTATACCCCACCACATCTAATTGACAGCATTGACCTTTACTGCACAAAAATTGGGCGGCACTTGATTCCTAGTTTTACAATTTGCCCAAAGGAGGATTATCAAACGCAGAACCATTCTTATTGCAGTTTGAAGCTAAACCTCATGTACCCAAAAGATAAACCATATTCGCCACATTATTATTTACAGCACTTCATCTATGTCAATAGAATTGAAAAATCAAATAATGACATCAAGACCATCTATGAAGTCCTCCAGAAGGATACTACACTGTCGCAGCGTTTGAGGTATGCAATAATGGTCATCCCCTATACTGGCTTGTAACTTAGATACAGCGCAAGTTGTGCATTGGGTTTTAAACAGCCAAAACTCTAAAACGACCAATTTAGCACAAGAGAGTTGGCTTCGTTTTTTAGACAAGTTGGACCTAGAATGATACAAAAAAAGCGGCAACCGGAAAGGGTTGCCGCTTCCATTTTCTCATAGTATCAGTAAATCCTTTTACCGCTGCACCATCAGCCTCGCATTGTAATGCTTGCTGCCCAGTTTCACGTCCAAGATATAGAGTCCAGCGGTCAGGCCATCCACATGGATGCGCTCGTTCAGGCGCTGTACTTGGTCGAAGCTGTGTGCCTGCACGGCCTGCCCCAGGCTGTTGTAGAGGGTCAGCACCACGTCGGTGGGCTGCTCCATGCGGGCCAATTGGAAATGGAACTCGCTGGAGGCTGGGTTCGGCTGAATTTTGAAGCTCGGCTCCCACTCAGTTTCCTGCGCCGTATCGCCGCTGCCAATGAGGGCATCTGCCCAAGGTGCCTGAAGGTCATCGGTGCAGAGAGCCGCTATCATATCGGCGTTGCCGTAGGCGTTTAGCACCAGCAAGGACTGGTTCAGGGCCGTGCCGTAAATGACGCCCAAGCCACCGGAAAGGTCGAGCGCACCGTTCAGGTACAGGTTCACGAGGTCTTGCAGGCCGCCCACGGTGTAGGGGAAGGCATACTCCTCGCCAAAGGCGTCGAAGATGCGCAATTGGCACACACCCAGCGCATTGCAGTTGGTAATGCAGGGGTGCAAGCTGATGCAATCCAAGGGGCTGGCCAGTGCGGCTGCCTTCGTCATGCCATCGTACCGGATGCCGTAGCGGATATTGAGTTCCAAGGCGATGGCGTTGGCGGCCAAGGCGTTTTTCAAACCGCCGATGCCCATTTCATTGCAACCCGTGCAGTTGGTTTGGTGGCAGTTGCGCAGCACATTGGGACCACCCACGCCGGGCAACAGGTTCGGTACGCAGTTGGCGTCGTTCACGGTAAGGGAGCGGTCGGGGCCGCCGATTTTAATCGGGCCACTGACCAACAATTGCTGGATGACCTGCAAATCGGAAGCCGCCCCGCTGGTGCTGGCAGCGGGTTCGCCGCCATCGGTGCCCCAATCCACCATGTTGAAATGACCGATGGGCTGGCATAGGCCAAAATAGTTTACTGGTATAAGTTCCGGGTAGGCATTGCCGCAGCGGTCTTTCACGCTGAAATAATAAGTGCGGCCAAAGGTGAAGATGCCGTCGCCGTCCGCATCGTTACAGGACGAAAACTCCGTCCAGGAAACAAGGCTGGCGATAGGCTCCTTGCAATTGTCGTAGAAGTCGCCTTCGGCAATGATTTGGGCCATTTTTGCTGAAAAATCAGCTTCGGGCCAAGGCACGTCTTCCAGGCAGGTCACCTCCTCGTCCACATCGGGAATGTTGCCCATCGGGGCAATATCGTCCTTCACGTGGTAGGTGAACTTCCAGTCGTGGGTATGGCCGCCACAGTCACGGTAGGTGAAGGTGTAGCTGCGGGTGCCCATGCAGCCGAGCGGGTCAATGTCTTCGGTCATGCTGCTCAACCACACGGAGACTTCGCTGCCGCAACCGTCGTAAATCGTCGGAGGGATAGGCTCCACGGCATGTTTGATGCAAGAGACTTCGCTGTATTCGTCGGCGTAAACCGCAAAATCACCTTCGTACAAGAAGCTGTAAACGAATGCCCAAGTATGCAAGAACCCGGAGCAATCGGTGTATTCAAAGCTGTAGCTGCGGCTTGCTTCGCAACCATATTGATTGTAGGTATAGCTGAGGAATGGGCCAACGGGCACCACTTCTTTTCCACAATTGTCGTAAACCGTGGGCGGCACGGGCACCATTGCAGCCAGTGGACATTCCACCGAGGCCGATTCGTTCGGTGGCATTACGAAGTCTTGGTAAACGATGTGGTAGGCAAAGACCCAATCATGGGTATTGCCTTCGCAATCGGTATAGCGCCAAGTGTAGCGGCGCACGCCTTCACAGAAGGGCTTGTTGTCGGTGTGAATCAAAACGGGGGTAAGCACCTCTCCACAGTTGCTCAGCACGACGGGCGGCGTTGGCACTACGTCCGTTTCATCGGGGCAAGCGACCGTGGCGCTGCCGTTGGCTGGCACGGTGAAATCGAGCCTTTCGATGGTATAAACAAAGCTCCACGGGTGGCTGTGGCCAGAGCAGTCGGTGTAGGTCCATGTATAGGTTCGGCTGCCTTCGCAAGTGAGGGGGGTGGGGTTGTTCATCACCACGGGGCCAGTGGGGCTGAGCGTTTTGCCGCAAGCATCCAAGACCGTTGGCGGCGTGGGCTGCGTTGCATTGGCCGGACAGGCCACGGTGGTAGCCCCATTGGCTGGCACCGAAAAATCGGGGTAGGGCAGCACTGTGAAAGTGGACGAGCAGGAAGAAAACGAGGTGCCGCAAGTGCTAGTGAAATTGAAGGTCACCGTAGTGGTGGAGCCGTTTGCGTTGCAAATCTG
Source organism: Saprospiraceae bacterium (assembly GCA_020848965.1). GTDB lineage: Bacteria > Bacteroidota > Bacteroidia > Chitinophagales > Saprospiraceae > UBA6168. The sequence goes on along the minus strand of JADLHE010000215.1, from coordinate 1,227 downwards.
CGGGATGCCGGGGCTGTTGTTCGTCAGAACGCCATTGCAGCCGCCCGTTGGCGTGGCACTGGCCAGCCAGTTGGCGTATTCCGTATTGACCTGTGCCTGGGTGAGGCATGGGCCGACCGTTTTTGGTGCTGGGCAAGTGAGCACCACGGGAGCCGGAGCCGTCACGGTAAAGGTTGCGGAGCAATTCAGCGATAGCGGCGGACAGGCGTTGGAATAGGTGAAATTGACCGTGGTGGAGCCTCCACAGATGGATGGTGCCCCGATATTGTTGTTCGTGAGGACGCCGTTGCAGCCGCCGCTGGCCGTTGCCGAAGCCAGCCATGCTTGAAACTGTGCGTTCACTGCCGATTGGGTTTGGCAGGCCGTCGCTGTGAAGTTGGCAGGGCAGTTCAGCACGGCCGTTGGAGCAGTTTCAACAGTAAAAGTTGCGGAGCAAACCGTGGTAAACGGCGAACAATTGCTATTGTAAGTGAAGGTCACCGTGGTGGAGCCGCCGCAAGCTGGTGGAGCGCCGATATTGTTGTTGATTAAATTGCCGTTGCAACCGCCACTGGCCGATGCTGTTGCCAGCCATGCCTGAAACTGGGCGTTGATGGCAGCCTGCGATTGGCAGGAAGCCACGGTGGTATTGATTGGGCAAGTGAGTACGACCGTCGGTGGGGCCGCCACGGCGAAAGTCCTGGTACAGTTCAGCGTCTGCGAAGGGCATTCGGAGAAGTAGGTAAAGGTCACATCGGTGGAACCGCCGCAGGCTGATGGAGCGCCGATATTGTTGTTGATTAAATTGCCGTTGCAACCACCACTGGCCGATGCTGTTGCCAGCCATGCGTTGAACTGGATGTTCACGAGGTCTTGGGTCTGGCAAGCTGCCACGGTGGTGTTCACGGGGCAGTTGAGCGTAGCGTCAGTAGGTGCGGCAACGGTAAAAGTGGCTTGGCAAGAGACCGGGTCGCCGCACTCGCTGAATACGGTGAAAGTAACCGTCACCGATTCGCCACAGGCGGAGGGCGGTGATTCAACATCGTTTTCCATCCCTGCATTGCAACCCCCGGAAAAGCTCGCCGTTGCCAGCCATGCATTGAACGCCGTATTCACGGCGACTTGGGTCGAGCAAGCCGAAATGGTGGCATTGACTGGGCAATTGATGGTGACAGGGGCACTCACCGACCAAGTATAGGTCGTCGAGCAGGTGGCTGTGTTCTGGCATTCGTCCGTTGCGGTCCAAGT
>JADLHE010000214.1 GCA_020848965.1 Saprospiraceae bacterium | reverse complement strand
ATGGCCATGAAATGGCACCTGCGCAAGGGCTTCAACAAGGATGATTTCGAGGAGACCGACCGCTATTCCATCGCCGATTTCAAAGCGAAAAAGCACCTGCCCAATGCCGTGATGCGGGCCATCTACCAAGAGGTGGAGGCATTGCACCGCAACAAAACCATCAATGGCGAGCAACTCCTTTACCTGAATACCGAGCTGCAATCCTACACCGACCATATCGGCGCTTGCGAGCGCATCCAGAACACGCCGATACCTTATGCCTACAGCCTTTTCCTGAAAAAAGTGATATTCCTCTATATCTTCACCATGCCCATCGGCTTCGTGGTGGAGTTTGGGTATTGGTCCGTCGCCATCATCCCGCTGGTGTTCTACACTTTTGCGGGCATCGAAATCATTGCCGAGGAAATCGAAGACCCTTTTGGGCAAGACGCCAACGACCTGCCGCTGAACCGGATAAGCAATACGGTGAAGGCGAATTTGGAGGAGATATTTGGGGAGCTTTAGCGCTGCGCTCCTTCTGTGCCCTCATTCCTCCGGTTTTTTGACAGAAGTTTAGGATGACAGCGGCAGCGCCGCAAAATATTTGTAGCGCTTGGATTAAACCGAATCTCAAGGTGCAGCGCACCGAAATATTGCGGTGCTCCGCACCTTGAAAAGATTTCACCGCAAAATGCTACAAAGATTCCTCAGCGCTGCTGCTTGCCCGCACTAACCACGGCAGCGCATTCCCGTATCGCAGAAATGCTGGTTTTGACTTTTTTTAAAAAAAAATTCGCTTCCCAAAATCCGACCTGCCCCCTCCACTCGTAAGTAACAGCATCAAACGGAAAGACAGCCTTGTACGGCCATTCCAGAAACTGAAAACCAGTCCTTAGCACTGGCTTAAATTCAAACAACCAGGTTTTTTAGGTGACAACCAATTGAAGCACCGGGCCTCACCCGCCCCAGCCAGTTTATTGTCCAAAATGAAGCGTTGCTTGCCAAAGCCCACCCGCCTTGGCCAGCCCCCCTCTTGCCCTGAAACCCTGAAACCATGAAACCATGAAACCATAAAGCAATGAAACCATGAAACCATAAAGCAATGAAACAATCCAACAATCCAACAATCAATCAATTCAACAATCATTTTTTATGAAAACATTCGTTTCAAAATTCCTTTCAGTGGCGTTCTGCCTTTGGGGAGTGGCGGCCTCGGCCTCCAGTCACCGGGAGGCGCCGCTCATCGCCAACGACCCGTTGGCTGACAACACAGACGTGTATGCGTTTGTCAGCCCCGACAATCCGAACATGGTGACCATCATCGCCAACTACATCCCGGCGGAACTGCCGCATGGGGGGCCGAACTACCACACCTTCGGCGAGAACATCCGTTATGAAATCCACATTGACAACAACGCCGCCATCGTGGGTGACGAGGTCACTTATCGTTTCACCTTTATGCGGGTGAACGAAGACCCGACCACCTTCTTCAACATCCGTCTCGGTGCCCGCAACCTCCGCACCACTTATACTTGCGAACGCAGCATGGACGGCGGCCAGACTTGGACGACCATCGTTGCCGGAGGCGAAGTGCCACCACCGAATATCGGCCCACGCAGCATCGCTGGCCCCGTCGGTCTGAACACTACCTACGACCAGTTGATTGCAGACGCCATCGAATCGGCCACCACTGGCGAGAAAGTGTTCTGCGGCCCTGCCGACGACCCGTTCTTCGTTGACCTCGGCGGCGTATTCGACCTCGGCAACCTGCCCCGCCAAAACGGTGCGCCACGGGATGGCCTCGGCCAGTACAACGTACACAGCATCGCTATTCAAGTGCCTATTTCCACGCTGCGCAAAATGGGCGCTGCTGCCACCCCAGCCAATATCCTCGACGGCGATTACGTCATCGGTGTATGGGCCAGTGCCAGCCGCCGTGCCATGCGCACCCTCAGCACTACCGGCAACGACCCTGCCGATGCAGGCGCTTGGGTACAGGTGAGCCGCCTCGGTATGCCACTGACCAACGAGGTCGTGATTCCGATTGGTTTCAAAGACTACTGGAACAGCCTGACGCCTTACCAAGAATTGGCCGACACACAGTTGGATGGCTTTTTCTACAATCCAGAGCTGGCGCTTTACATGGACAATTCACTGTTTGGTAGTGCCGTTCCGGCAATGTCCAAGTTGCGCATCCAGCGCAATTCGCTCGGTGCTTTCGACTTTGGTTACGGAAAAGACGGCTTGTGGAGCCTGAAAGGTTCTGCAGCTGTGGCTGGTACAGCTTTGGATGATGCCGTGTTCGGCACGTTGCTGCTGCCTGGCCCTGGAAAGGCCCGCTCGGTGGACCTTTGGCCTATCTTCCACACGGGTGTTCCCAACTTCCCACCCTACCAATTGGCGACGGGCAAGAACGGCAACCCATTGGCCGCAGGCAAACCTTTCATCAACAACTTCTTGCCAAACGGTGGCGACATGCTTCGTCTGAACATGGCCACTCCTCCAACCCCTCGCAACAGTCCTGAGTTCAGTACATTGGGTATTGTGAACGCTGCCGTGTTGGGCCTCACCAATCCGACATACGCTGGCAACGCCAACCTCCAGTTCATCCCGAACATGGATGGCTTCCCGAATGGCCGCCGCTTGGAAGATGACGTGACGCTCATCGAGCTGCAAGCAGTGTCTGGCGTGGCCTTGGCTGCCATCGGTCTTTGGTACGATGATTATGTAGCTGGTGGCAGCCCAGTTACGCAAGACCTGCTGGATGTTCTCACGTATAACACGGGCGTTGGCAACAACGACAAACTATTCAAAAGCAGCTTCCCGTATGTGGCTTCGCCTTGGGCGGGGACTGAAACTGGGGAATAACCCAGTTTGAGGTGACATCTTTTTCCAACTCGGACTTAAAATTTTAAGCAGGCTTTGGAAGGAAAAAGGTGTAATCTCAAACGATGGTAGAAGTGCTGAGAAGTCATCTTTTTCCAGCTCGGACTTAAAATTTTAAGCAGGCTTTGGAGGGAAAAAGGTGTAATCTCAAACGATGGTAGAAGTGCTGAGAAGTCATCTTTTTCCAGCTCGGACTTAAAATTTTAAGCAGGCTTTGGAGGGAAAAAGGTGTAATCTCAAACGATGGCCTCGGAGCACAGAGATGACAGAGATGACACCTTTCCCCATCAAATGCCTGCGTTATCGAAGGTGCTGCTGGGGGAAAGATGTCACCTCTCCAACAAGCCACCCCCAACAATTTAACAATTAAGCAATTCAACAATTTAAAAAAATGAAATCCATTATAAAATCACTTTTCCTGCTGCTGGCAATGGGCGTTTTTAGCCTGAGTGCCACGGCTTCCAGCCACCGGGAGGCGCCGCTGATTGCAAGCGACCCGCTGGCCGACAACGTGGATGTGTATGCCTTCCGCAGCCCGGAGCGTACGCAGAACGTCATTCTCATTGCCACTTTCAATCCGTTGCAAATGGCGCAGGGTGGCCCCAACTACTTCCAGTTTGGGGAGAACATCCGCTACGAAATCCACGTGGACAACAACGCCGCCAATCCCGGCGATGAAATCATCTATCGTGTTACTTTCAAAATCGTAAACCAAGACCCGACCACTTTCTTCAATATCCGCTTGGGTAAGCAGAACCTCTACACTACCTATACGATGGAGAAGAGCATCAACGGTGGCAATACTTGGACCAAGATTTTAGTGAATGTACCGGTGCCACCGCCGAATATCGGTGCCCGCAGCATCAATGGGCCAGTGGGCTTGAACACTTCTTACGATGCCTTGTACAAAAAAGCGGTTCGTCAGACCATAACAGGTGAGCGGGCATTCGTCGGGCCAGTTGACGACCCCTTCTTCGTTGACCTAGGTGGCGTCTTCGACCTCGGCGACTTGCCCCGCCAAAATGGCGACCCACGGGATGGCCTTGCCTGTATGAACACCAGTGCCATTGCCATCGAAGTGCCAATTGCGTTTTTGCGCAAGCAAGGTACTCCGCTTCAGCCAGCCAATATCCTCGACGACCGCTTCGTGATTGGCGTGTGGGCGAGCGCTAGCCGCCAGCAAATCCGCACCCTGACGCCAGCAGGCCAGAGCTTTTCCGGCAACTGGGTACAGGTGAGCCGCCTCGGTATGCCTTTGACCAACGAAGCCGTGATTCCAATCGGCATGAAGGACTATTGGAACAGCCTCACTCCTTATCAGGAACTGGCCGACACACAACTCGACCAGTATTTCTACAATCCTGAATTGGCACTTTATATGGACGATGCCTTGTTTGGCGGTGCTGTTCCAGCAATGTCAAAGCTGCGCATCCAGCGCAATTCCTTGGGCGCATTCGACTTCGGCAACGGCAAGGATGGCCTCTACAGCCTGAAAGGCACCGCCGCTGTAGCTGGTACTGCCTTGGATGATGCCGTTTTCGGTACGCTGTTGCTGCCTGGCCCCGGAAAACCACGTTCGGTTGACCTTTGGCCGATATTCCACACGGGTGTGCCAAACGTGCGCCCTTACCAATTGGCGACGGGCAAGAACGGCAACCCATTGGCCGCAGGCAAGCCTTTCATCAACAACTTCTTGCCAAACGGTGGCGATATGCTCCGCTTGAACATGGCCGTGCCTCCGACTCCCCGGAACCACCCCTTGTTCAGCACACTGGGCATCATAAACGCAGCCGTGCTGGGTTTGACAAACCCAACCTATGCCAATCCGAATTTGCAGTGGATTCCGAACATGGACGGCTTCCCGAATGGTCGCCGCTTGGAGGATGACGTGACCCGCATCGAATTGCAAGCAGTGTCGGGTGTAGCCTTGGCCGCCATTGGCCTCTGGTACGACGACTACGTGGCTGGTGGCAGCCCCGTAACGCAAGACCTCCTCGACGTGCTCACTTACACCACTGGCGTGGAGGCGAACGATGCTGCCTTCGGCAAGAAGTTCCCCTTCCTTGCGCAGCCTTGGGCTGGCGATGGTGCATGCGGTGGCCCGATTGCAGGCCCAGCGCAGCCATTGGTTGGCGTTCCGCAAACAGGCATTGGCGTGGCCATCCCAGAAATCGCTGGCACCCAGGTAGTGATGATGAACTACCCCAATCCGTTCACCACACAGACCACGATGCAGTATGAAGTTGCTGAGGCAGGCCAGTTCAGCATCAAGGTTTATGACATGAATGGCAAGCTTGTCAGCACTTTGGTGAATGCCCCGATGGAAAAAGGCCAGTACTCCGCCAATTTCGACGGAACGAGCCTTGCCCCCGGCGTCTATTTTGCGAAAGCGCAAAACGCAAAAGGCGAAGTGACGCAGGTTTTGAAAATGGTTAAAAACTAATGATGAATGATGAATGATGAATGATGAATTGGCACGTTGCCCTATTTATCATTCATCATTTATCATTCATCATTAAAAAAAACACCCGTTTAAAATGAAAAATACAATCATCTCCATTTGCCTAGTGGCCCTTCTCACAGTCAGCTTATTTTCCTGCAAAAACGAAAAGAACCCATCCGTGGCCAAGGCTGGCATCGGCATGGTTGACCAAGTTCCCCAATTGTTTGACCGCAACGACAACCTCCAATACGGCAAGGAGTGGGAGACCGTTCAGAACATTTATGGCCGTGAGCGGAAGGCGCTCATGGACGACCCCAATGCCAAAGAACCTTGGCTGAACCTCGCCGAGCTTTTCATCCAAGAAGCAAGGGTGACGGGCGAGCATCCGCACTATTATCCGGCTGCTTTGCAATGCTTGGAGGTGCTTTTGGCGAAGCCATTTGATGACAAAAACATCAAAGAAAAAGACTTGAAATTCCGTGCGCTGAGCGCAAAGGCCAGTGTGGAACTGAGCCAGCACGAGTTCGCAAAGGCCCTTGTGACAGGTGAAGAGGCGCTGAAGCTAAACCCCTTCAATTCGGGCATTTACGGTGTGCTGACGGATGCCAACGTGGAGCTGGGCCACTATGACAAGGCCGTGGAAATGGCCGATAAGATGGTGAGCATCAAGCCCGATTTGCGCAGCTATAGCCGGGTGTCGTACCTCCGGGAAATCCACGGCGATGTGCAAGGCGCCATTGATGCGCTGACGATGGCGGCGCAAGCAGGGGCGCCCGGTGCCGATAATACGGCTTGGTGCATGGTGACGCTCGGCAATTTGTATAAGGAGTACGGCAAGTTGGCCGAGTCGGAAAGCGTGTTCCAAGCCATATTGGAAGAGCGGCCAGACTATCCTTTCGCTTTGGCGGGCTTGGCGACGGTGGCAACTGAACGGAAAAACTATAAATTGGCGGAGCAATACCTCGAAAAGGCAAAAGCCATCATCCCAGAAGTGAGTTTTTATGAAAAACTGGCAGTGGTTTACAAAGCGACGGGCCGTGAGGCCGAGTACAAGCGCACGATTGACGAAGTCATAGAAATGATGAACGACGATGCCAAGCATGGCCACAACATGGATTTGGAGTTTGCGAAGGTCTATCACGAGTTTTTCAAGAACAATGAGCTAGCGATTAAATTTGGATTAAAAGAATACGCAGCCAGGCCGGAGAATATTGACGTGAATGGGGTGCTGGCAAGCATTTATGAAGCCAATGGCGACCTTGCAAAAGCCAAATTTCACGGCGCAAAAGCCCTGCGCACAGGGTCGAAGAAGCCAGATTATTTGGCCTTGAATACTCGCTAACGAACTGATTTCCAATTTTTTATTCCAATGAATGCTGCACGGCTGTTTTCATTGAAGAACTAAACGGGTGTCAGATGGAGGGAGGCAAGGCTGACTTGCAGCCCTCCTCGTTTTTTTATGCCAGTTGGAGCAGAAAGGGCTGAGTTTCCGAAAATGAAAGTTGACAAGTAGCGGTTTTGTCGTTAAGTTTGCATCCATTGAATTAAAGTAGGCTGTTGGAAATCTAAGTAAGCTGTAAAGCGTGTAAGTTTGAACTTTGACCTACCAATTGTTTTTTCTGGGTAAACCAACCCATTTCAAATCGCCTATCACAACGCCTGAACCTTAATTAAGATTGGGACATCTTTAAGCTACAGCTCATTCAAGTCTGCAAAGAACTCATTCTTTTCACCAAAATATTGATTACGATGAAGCAAAATTACTGCTTAACACTCCTATTGTTGGCATTTTCATTGAGCGTAAAAGCCCAATGGGACTGCTGCTCTCCAGACCCCTTCTTCGCTCCGGGCAGCCCGTATTTTGTGATAGCGACCGGTGGCCCCGGCAAAGTGGACGACGTCAGTTGTTCATGTTTGGCGGGTGAAAATGGTGGCTATTGGATTGCCTTTTCAGCTGCTACTTCAGGTACTTTCGAGATGTTGATTGAGCCGATTGCTCAACCAGTACCGAATTTCGATTTCGCACTTTGGGTGGACAACTGCCCCTGCGGGAACGGTGGCCCTGGCGCTCCCATCAACGCCATTTCCTGCAACAACATCAACGGCCCTGGCCCCACCGGCATCTCCACCAAGCCGAACGTTACTTTTGGCTACCCGGTCACCCCAGAATTCAATGAGACCGTCAATTTGGATGCTGGCAGGAACTATTACCTGCTCAT
>JADLHE010000213.1 GCA_020848965.1 Saprospiraceae bacterium | reverse complement strand
TGCCGTTCGTGCCCAAGAATCTGGGGCCGAACATCAACACCCCACGGCCGGAGTACCTGCCTGCCCTCACCGCCGATGGCGAAACCCTCATCTACTGCACCCTCATGGGCGACAACGCCTATTACCGACAAGAGGACTTCTTCATCAGCAAACTCGTGGATGGCCAGTGGCAAAAGGGCACGCCCATCGAGCACCTGAACACCGAGGACAGCGAAGGCTCCCAAGCCATTTCCGCCGACAGAAAACTGATTGTTTTCACCGCTTGCAATCGCAAAGGCGGCCTCGGCGCTTGCGACCTGTACTATTCCGAGAACATCAACGGCAAGGTGACGGACCCCAAAAACATGGGCGCCCCCATCAACACGGGCCTGATTGAGACGCAGCCCTCGCTTTCTTCCGATGGAAAAACGCTCTACTTCGTGCGGGCCGAATCGGGCTGGAAGGGCAACAGCGACATCTGGCAGAGCGACCGCCTGCCCAACGGCAAATGGAGCCAGCCCGTTCGCCTCGACAGCACCATCAACTCCCCCGACCAAGAGCAAAGCCCGTTCATCCACCCCGACGGCCAGACGCTCTACTTCACCTCTCGTGGGCACGTGGGCATGGGAAGTTTCGACATATTTTTTTCCAGAAAACAGCCGGACGGCAAATGGGGCAAGCCCGAAAACATCGGCTACCCCATCAACACGGCGGGCAGCGAGGGGGCCGTTTTTATCAGCCTCGACGGCAGCACGGCCTATATCTCCAGCACGATGGAGGGCGGCTACGGTGAGAGCGATATCTACTCCTTTGCGCTGCACGATGCCGCCAAACCCAAGCCCGTCACCTTCGTGAAGGCCATCGTGACCGATGCCCTCAGTCGGCAGCCGCTCGTGGCCACCGCCGAAATCATCGAGCTGTCGTCGGGCAAGCCTTATGCTACCGCAACGACCGACGCCAACGGCGAATTCCTCTTCACCCTGCCCGCTGGCGGCAACTACGCCCTGAATGTTTCCAAGGAAAAATACCTGTTCTATTCCGAGAACTTCGCCCTCACCGAGCCGGGCACCCTCGACAAACCCTTCAAGCTGGCCATCGCCCTATCGCCCATGAGCGATGCCACCGCCGCCCGACCCATTGTCCTCAAAAATATTTTCTTTGAAACGGGGTCGGCCACGCTGCAAAAGGAGAGCCGCTCCGAACTCGCCCACCTGAAAAAACTGCTGGACGAGAACCCCACGCTCAATATCCAAATCAACGGCCACACCGACAACATCGGCTCCGATGCCGACAACCTGCGGCTATCGGAGGCCAGGGCCAAGGCCGTCTATGACCACCTCGTGCAGAACGGTGCCGATGCCAGCCGCTTGCGGTACAAGGGCTTCGGCGAGTCGGTGCCTGCGGCAACGAACGAGACGGAGGAGGGGCGAAGGATGAATAGGCGGACGGAGTATGTGGTGGTGAAGTGAGGGAAGAAAATCAATCTTTCGGTGGGTGCAGCCCTGCCGAAATCAATAACCTGCGCAGGTTTATATTGCTCTCCCGATTCACTTGCAGCAGTTCGACAGTTGCCCTACCAATAGGTGTGATGCCAATCATAAGCGTTTCATCTTCGCTCCACCGAAAATGGGCTTTCCAATCATCTATTCTTGGGTTGAACAGGCGGGACAGTTGGTTGGTTAGCGGGTCGTAATGGCGCGTTTTGTTGTACTTATGGCCATTGCAGCCGCCGTCTGCAAGTGCAAGGTTGTCTTCGGTGGAGGTGCCTCCCAAGCTGAGCGGTAAGATGTGGTCGAAAGGAAAGGTATCTGGTGAAAAACTGGCAGGAACCAAGCAATATTCACAACAACCATTGGCCCGCCTCCTGACGAGTTCCTGCACTGTTATCGAAATATTTGATTTAGCCACGGTGAGGAGGATTTAACCCCATTTCCTCCATCAACTGCGGCAGCAGCATATTGCGCAATTGCGCCAATTCTATCAGCAGCTTCACCCTTGTGTTGCGGAGCAATTCCTCTTCACTGACCAACTGCATGAACTCGGTATGTTCGGCGGCGGGCATATTGCCTTCTTCAAGTTGTAAAGCAAGCTGCCAGTAGCGCTCCCTTTTCTCCTTATCTAGAATGGCCTCGTTGAGCAGCCGGAGCAGTTCCTTTTCCTGATACGCCTTGTCCTTCGACTTTTTGCGATAAAGCACACCGCTCAACTCCTGCATCAAGGCTTCAAGCTCTTGGATTTTCATGGCAGTAGCGGCGGCAAGCAATGCCTTGGCATCCGTCATCGAAGGTATTTGTTGCGTTTTGGACATTTTTTAAGCGTTTGCTTACAAAAATAGGCACAGCACAGTTAATGACAAAACGCTTCGTTGATTTTCGAATATTTACCTAACCCTCGTTCCTGTATGCCATTAACGCCTCGTTCAGTTTTTTGTAAACCTTGTCACCATGTTTGAGAAGTTCAAATGTGGGAAAAGGGCGCTCTGTATCTTTTCTATAATTATAGCCCCCAAAGTCGAGCTGTTTGTTTGGTGAAAAATAAATCGTGTACACAGTGGGGTCGTCCATTCTCCCAACCAAGTCAATCTTTTGGATGTCGGAAAAAGGTAATTCATGTACCACGAAGCTGCTGGAACGATGAATCCAAAAGGCTTTCTTTTTGGTAAACCCATATATGACCGTGTTATGATGGTCGGTATAAAACCTTGTTGCGACGATGACGATGATGGATAGCAGCACAATGCCAGCGCTTGCTAAAAACCCTTTGCTGCTCGAAAACGATATGACCGCATGCCTAACTATCAACCCCCCGACTCCTGCAACAATGAGCACCGCTGCGATGATATAAGCAGTAAAATACAACGGGGAAGGTACCGCAATCGGCGGGGGGCTTCCATGCCAGAGCAACTCGTCGTCCCTCAGTTCGAGTTGTTGGCGTATGATGGCTTCTTCCTCGTTTGGCTCCATAGATTAAACCTCCTTCCGCAACACCTCCAGCGGCGGCTTCCGCACCACCTCCCTACTGTTCAGCAACCCAATCAGCACCGTCAGGCCCGTGATGGCCACGAAGGTGATGAGCGCAGGCCAGAGGTTGGGTTCGTAGGGGATTTCGAGGGCGAACTTCGCCAGGGCAAAGCTGCCGACGATGGACAGCCCGATGCCCGTCAGCGTGGCGAGGCTGCCCAGCAGGAAGTACTCCACGAGGTTGATGCGGGTGATTTGCCGTCGGTGAGCGCCCAAGGTGCGCAGCAGCACACTCTCCTGTATGCGTTGGAATTTGCTCAGCACCACGGAACTGATGAGCACCACCAAGCCCGTCAATATGCTGAACAGCGCCATGAAACGGATGACGAAGGAGACCTTGTCGAGCACCGTTTTCACCGATTTCAGAATCTGCGTGAGGTCAACCACAGAGACGTTCGGGTACTGCTCCACCAGTTTTTGCTGGAACTTCGCCGACTGCGCCTCCGACTCCACCCTCGAAATCACGACGTAGAATTGCGGAGCGTCCTCTAAAACGCCTTTCGGGAACACGATGAAAAAATTGGTCTGCACCCGTCGGAAATCCACCTTGCGGATGCTCCCGACGACCGTCTCCACCATTGCGCCCTGCACATTGAAGGTCAGTTTCGAACCAATTTTCGCCCGCATACCACGGGCCACGTTGTCGGCGAGGGACACATACATAATGCCGTCCGGCCCGACCGTTCCGTGCCATTCGCCCTCCACGATTTCCTCTGTATCAATCAGCGAGTCACGGTAAGTGGTGCGGTACTCCCGCTCAAAAACCCAGCCACGGCGGGGGCCGGTTTCGGGTTGGTTTTGGCCGTCGTCGTCATCGTCGCCACGGCGGGGCGGGCGGCGGCGCTGGCCCTTGTTTTCTTTTTCCCATTGGTCACGTTCCCATTTCCCGGTGGTGTCCCGGTCGTTCATGGCTTTGGTGACACCGTCAATGCTTTCCAGGCGCATGGTCACGATGGGCACGACCTGCTTCACGGGCAGGCCGCTTTCGGCGGTTAGCTTCGCAACGCCCTCTTTCTGTGGGGGTTGTATATCGAAAACAATCATGTTCGGCACATCGCCGCTGCCCGTGTAGGCCACCTGTTTCAACAGAAGGTCTTGGGTCAAGAACAGCGTGGAAATCAGCGCCGTGCCGAGGCCGATGGTCACGATGAGGATGAGCGTTTGGTTGTTCGGGCGGTAGAGGTTGGCGATGCCCTGCCGCCAGATATAGCTCCAATTGGTGGGGAAAAAGCGGCGCACGGCCCAGGTGAGCGCTTTCGCCACGCCCGCCAGTACGAGGAACGCCACCCCAACGCCCACGGGGAAGAACAGTGCATTGAACGACCAGCCCGTTTGCACCAGCGTAAAACCACAGATGAAGAGGAAGATGAGCGCATAAATGAGCCAGCGCCAAGGGTCACGCACGTTGGTGTCATCCTCGTAGCTTGCCCGCAGCGTGCGCAGCGGCGACACCCGCCGGATGGCCAGCAGCGGCAGCATGGCGAACAGCACCGTGATGCCGAAGCCTGTGGCAATGCCCAGCAGGATGGCCCGCCAACTCACATCGGCGCTGATGTTTTCGATGGGCAAAAAATCGCCGACCACTTGCGGCAGCAGTATTTGCAGCCCACTACCGACCAATGCGCCGAGGATGCCCCCGGCCAAGCCCAGCGCTACCACTTGCAACAAGTAAATGCGGAAGGCTTGCCCACCGCTCGCACCGATGCAGCGCAGCACGGCGATGCTCGGCATTTTGTCCTTGATGTAAATATGCACGCTGCTCGCCACGCCGATGCAGCCCAGCAGCAGGGCGATGAAGCCGACTAGGTTGAGGAAGGTGCTCATATTGCCGAATGCCTCGCCCAGTTGCTCCCGACGGGCCTCCACTGTCTCGTATTCCCACGGCTTTTTGTCGAGCGCCGGGTCAACGAGGGTGCTCACGAGGTCGCTGACGTTGGTATTTTCCTTGAACTTGAAAAAATATTGGTACCAAACGAGGCTGCCTGGCTGCACGAGGCCCGTTTCCTGCAAGTATTGTTTTGGGATGTAAACAACGGGGGCGATGCTGCCCGCAATGCCCGCCCGGCCCGGTGCCGAGTTCAGTTGCCCGGCAATGGTGAAGGGCGTGGTGCCCACCCGCACGGTATCGCCCACTTTCAGGTCGAACTGGAGCATCAGCGTTTTTTCCACCAAGGCAATCTGCGACCGCTCCGCTGGCAATGGCCGCCCTTCTACGGGCGAGGGCGGTGCGGCAGCCTCGTTGAATTTAACGGCTGCGTCCTTCGGTTCTGTCGAAAGTTTGCCATAAAACGGGAAACCGCCTTCCATTGCCCGCACCTGCGAGAGGCGGGTGCCGCCGTTTTTGGGGAAATAGACCATCGAAACGAGGCTCCAGGTCTCGGCCCGCTGCTCCTCGCCCAGCAGGTCGAAGAGTTGGTTCAGCGAATCGTTGGCAGGTTGGCCACCTTGGATGATGAGGTCGGCCCCGGTGAGCGTCTTGGCCTCTTTGTTGATGTCCTTGAAGAGGTTTTCGCTGAAGGAGTTGATGGCCACCAGCGCCGCAATGCCGATGACGATGGACGAAATGAAAAGCAAGAGGCGGCCACGGTTGCGGCGGCTGTCACGCCAGGCCATTTTTAGCAGCCAAGAAAAGGATGTATTGGACACAAGGAATTGTTTGAAGCGTTTGGTGGGTTTGAAGGGTTTGATTTGATGGGGTATTGTGGGGCGAAAATAAGGATGCACCGATAGATATGAACGGCGATTCCCTACCAACGGCCTTGTTTTGGAGACGTAGCCCCAAAAATTTTACCCGCTATGAACAACACGGCGGTAACTTTGTGTTTTCAAAAGGCTGATTTTTTTTGACGATGAAACATATTCTGAAGATAAACACTGTTTTGGCGTTGCTTTTTGTTGCTTGCGCAATGCAGGCACAAACCTCGCAGGGACGGGACGCCCATAAAGACCTGCGCCAAGCCGACAAGGCTTATAAATCGGGCAGTTACCCGCAGGCCGAAGCCAATTACCGCAAGGCCGTGGACAAGGAGAACTCCGCCAAGGGCAATTACAACCTCGGGAACACGACCTATCGGCAGGAAAAATACGACGATGCCATAAAGAGCTACCAAGCCGCCGCAGAAGCTGCCAAAGACCGCACCACCAAGGCCCGTGCCTACCACAACCTCGGCAACGCCCTTTACCAAAAAGGCCAGTACAAGGAAAGCGTGGAAGCCTATAAAAACGCCCTTCGGCAAAACCCCAACGACCTGGACACCAAGCGCAACCTCACCAACGCATTGCGCCGCCTGCCGCCGCCACAGCAAAACCAACAGAACCAAGACCAGCAGAACCAGCAAGGTGACAAAAAAGATAAAAAAGACCAGCAAGACCAACAGAATCAGCAACAGCAGCAAGACCAACAGCAGCAAGACCAGCAAAAACAAGATGAGCAGAAAGACCAGCAACAGAATCAGCAGCCGTCGAATAGCAAAGACCAGCAACAGGACCTGAGCAAGCAGGAAGCCAAGGAATTGCTAAAAATCATGGACCAAGAGGAGCAAAAAGTGCAGCAAAAAATGAAAAGGGCACAGGCTAGAAAAGGAAGATCGGCCAAGGATTGGTGAAATCGAGAATTTGGGCACCAGGTGTTTTTTTTACGTTTTTATTTTTAAAGTTTGCCAACTGCCTCAACTTTTTTCTGACGCCCCCTTGACAAGTGCTGCATTTGCCCTTAACTTTGTGCCTCGTTAGTATTTAAGAATTATCCCATCTCAGCAAGAAAAAATCCCTAGAAAACTCACCCACATTTAAGTATTCCCATTTTAGAACGTATCCGAAAACGAATTGTCGTAAACCCATTATTTCGTTCACAACATACTTGAGGAGCGCTACCGTTCTTCAATTCAGGATACACATGTTAAAACTATTATCTACTACCGGAAGCGTTTCAGCAGTGGAACCCTTTGTCGAAAAATTGGTCAACCGCTACAATCTGGATTCAAACAAACAATGCAACATCCTCATCAGCTTGACGGAGGCTGTCACTAATGCTATTGTTCATGGCAATGGTGAAATCGAAGGCAAGATGGTACAAGTGAGGTCGAGGAAAGAAAAGAACTGCATCGCACTGAGGGTGTCTGACGAAGGAAGCGGTTTTGACTACAATAATTTGCCCGACCCAACCCGCCCTGAGCACCTTTGCCAATGTGGCGGCCGTGGTGTTTTCCTCATGCGTCAACTTTCCGACAACGTCAGCTTCTATGACAACGGCAGTACCGTTGAAATGCGTTTCAAATTGTAGGACTTGTTAGGATTGTTTGATTGTTGCCGTGACATCCAACAATCAAACAATTCGACAATCAAGCAATCTTTTTCACCAACTTTAAATGTCGCAGCCGCCCTTCCCGCTCCTTTTCCAAGAGAGCGAACCTTCCATAGAATTTGCGTCGGAAGACGTCGAATTTGAACTGAAGGATGAAAAAACGGTAACTGTCTGGCTGCAAAAAATAATTGAGCAAGAGGGCTGCGTGCTCCACTTGCTCAATTTTATTTTCTGCTCCGACGAGTACCTCCACCGCCTCAACGTCGAGTACCTCGACCACGATACCCTTACCGACATCATTACCTTTCCTTACGCCGACCCACCAACTGTGCATGGCGACATCTTCATCAGCATTGACCGGGTGCGGGAGAACGCCGCCGACTTCAAGGTTTCTTTTGAGCAGGAACTGAACCGGGTCATGGCGCACGGGGTCCTTCACCTCTGCGGCTATGGCGACAAGACGCCCGACGAGGAGCGCACCATGCGCCAGAAGGAAGATACGGCTTTGAGGTTGATGTAATTGAAAAGGGTTGATGAAGCAACACCGTGCCCCATCAACCCTTATAAACTAAATCAACTTTTATCAACCAAAAAGTCTCACTTCGACCGAAGCCTCACCACTGGGCATATCATCTCTTCCAGCGAAATGCCGCCGTGCTGGAAGGTGTTCTTGTAGTAATTATTGTAGTGGTTGTAATTGTTGGGGTAGAGGAAGAACACATCGCCCTTGGCGAAAATAAAGGTCGAACTGATGTTCGGGCGGGGCAAGCCAGCCAGTTTTGGGTCACGGAAGTCGAGGACGTCCCGCTTTTCATACTGAAGGTTGCGCCCGACTTTATAGCGCAGGTTGCTGGTGGTTTCCTTGTCGCCAACAACCCTTGATGGCGTATTTACCCGGATGGTGCCGTGGTCGGTGGTGACGATGAGTTGGACATCCTTTTCAGCGGCACGCTGTAGCGCCGACCACAGTGGCGAGTTCAGAAACCAAGAGCGGGTGAGCGAGCGATAAGCCTTTTCGTCGCCAGCCAGTTCCTTCAGCACTTCCATCTCTGTGCGGGCATGCGAGAGCATGTCAATAAAATTATAGACGATGACCGTCAGGTCGTTGCGCAGGTAGTTCAGGATGTTGTCGTTCAGTTCCTTGGCATGGGCAACGTTTGTCACCTTGAAATAATCAAACTTGATAGGCTTGCGAACCGTCCGCTTCAATTGGGCTTCCAGGAAATCGGCCTCGTGCAGGTTTTTGCCGCCTTCATCCGTATCGTTTTTCCACATCGTGGGAAAGTTCTTCTCAATATCAACAGGCATCAGCCCCGCAAAAATGGCGTTTCGGCTGTATTGCGTTGCCGATGGCAAAATGCTGTAGAAAAAGTCCTCCTCTTCTACCCGAAACAATTCCGAGATAATCGGTTCAATAACTTTCCATTGGTCGAAGCGCAGGTTGTCCAAGAGTAGCATGATGGTGGGGCGCTCTTCGGTAAGGTACGGGAATATCTTCCGGCGCACCAAATTATGCGACATGATGGGAGCCTCGGCTTGGTCGTTCACCCATTTTTCATAGTTCTTGGCAACATAGCGGCAGAATTCAGAATTGGCCTCCGCCTTCTGCGTGGAGAGGATATCGCTCATGGCCACCGACTCGGAGTGGTCCATTTTGATTTCCCAACCGATGAGCTTTTTATAGACTTCCACCCATTCCTCGAACTTAGGCCCGCTGTTGATTTGCATGCTCAGCATTCGGAACTCTTGCTGGTAGTCCGAAGTGGTTTTTTCCCGCACCAAGCGCTTGTTGTCAATGATTTTCTTGAGCGTCAGCAAAATCTGGTTGGGGTTCACGGGCTTTATGAGGTAGTCGGAAATCTGTGAGCCGATGGCTTCCTCCATGATGTCCTCGGCCTCGTTCTTC
>JADLHE010000212.1 GCA_020848965.1 Saprospiraceae bacterium | reverse complement strand
TGCTGCAAATAAAGGCAATAAAACTTAGCCCACAAAAGCCTTTCACATGGGCTTCGGGGATTCTTTCTCCAATTTACTGCGACAACCGCCTCGTGCTGTCGCAAGTAGAGGTGAGGGATTTCATCAAGGATTGCCTGATAGAAAAGTCCAAGGATTTCAAGCCTTTCGATGCCGTGGCGGGCGTGGCTACGGCGGGTATTGCCCACGGTATGCTCTTGGCCGATGCCTTGAAAATGCCTTTTGCCTATGCCCGCAGCAAGCCAAAAGAGCATGGCCGACAAAACTTGATTGAGGGCGAATTGCCAGCAGGCTCCAATGTGCTGGTGGTAGAAGATTTGATTTCGACCGGGGGCAGCAGTTTGCAGGCAGTAGAGGCCGTGAAGGCGGCTGGCCACAAAGTGGTGGGCGTCTTGGCTATTTTCAGCTATAATTTTGGCAAAGCCAACCAAGCTTTTGAAAATGCAGGATGCCAACTCGAAACATTGTCGAATTACGACGTTCTACTTCGAGAAGCACTTTCTATCAAATACATCAACCTGAACGACGTGGACATGTTGACCACCTGGCGTTCAAAAACTGGTGGCTAAAACCATCGCTCCACGTTTACCAAACCTTGAAGGATTAGTGAACGTAAACCGAAAAAAACGAAGCATTAACCCAATCCGAATACCCCAATAGGCAACGGATTCAAAACAAGCATCAAAGCATGTCATTAATCACAACCCATTCCGAAGCGTTTTTAGAAAAATACCTCAACAACGCCTCTCCAACTGGCTTCGAATCAAAAGGCCAGCAAATCTGGCTGGACTACCTGAAACCCTATATTGATGACTGGGGCCTCGACAACTACGGTACGGCCTACGGCATCATCAATCCGGGCACGGGCTTTAAAGTGGTCATTGAGGGCCATGCGGACGAAATCTCCTGGTTCGTCAATTTCATTACCGAAGAAGGCTTTATCAACGTCATCCGCAACGGCGGTAGCGACCACCAGATTGCGCCTAGCAAGCGGGTGAATATCCATACACCGAAAGGCATCGTGAAAGGCGTTTTTGGCTGGCCCGCCATCCATACCCGCACCAACGACGATAAAATCACGCCGAAACTCGACAATATCTTCATTGACATTGGGGCAAAGGACAAAAAAGAAGTGCTCGAAATGGGCGTTCATGTCGGCTGCGTTATCACCTACGAAGACGAGTTCATGGTGCTCAACAACCGCTACTACGTGGGCCGGGCGCTCGACAACCGAATGGGCGGCTTCTGTGTGGCCGAGGTTGCTCGTTTGCTCAAAGAGAACAATATCAAACTGCCCTACACCTTGTATGTGGTGAACTCTGTGCAAGAAGAAATCGGGCTGCGGGGCGCCCAAATGGTGGCCGATAATATCAAACCGAACGTGGCCATCGTCACGGACGTCACACACGATACCCATACGCCCTTGGTGGAGAAAAAACTGCTCGGCGATGTAAAAGGTGGCGAAGGCCCATCCGTTACCTACGCCCCTGCTGTCCACAACAAATTGCTACAGCTCATCCTCGACGCCGCCACGGAGAAAGGCATCCCCATCCAACGGGAAGCAGCCTCCCGCTCTACTGGCACCGATACCGATGCCTTTGCTTACAGCAATGGTGGCGTGCCTTCTGCCCTGATTTCACTGCCACTGCGCTATATGCATACGACCGTAGAAATGGCCCATAAATCGGACGTAGAGAACGTCATCAAACTGATTTACGAGACCTTGCTGAAGATTGAGCATGGGCATAATTTCAAGTATTTTTGAGGAACAATTAATTAGAAACAAGAAAGGCCATTCTGAACGAATGGCCTTTCTTGTTTCCAATAATTAATTCTTATTTCTCCACTTTCTCAAACCGCATCGAAGCGGAGTTCATGCAATAGCGCAGGCCCGTGGGCGGTGGGCCATCATCGAATACATGGCCGAGGTGGCCATCGCATTTTGCGCAGCGAATCTCCGTGCGCACCATGCCGTGCGAATTGTCTTCAATTTCCACCATGCAATGGTCGTTGACGGCCTTGAAGAAGCTGGGCCAGCCGCAGCCGGAGTCGAATTTGGTATCCGAATCGAACAGGGGAGCGCCACAGCCTCGGCAGTAGTACCGGCCTATTTCATGGTTGTCCCAATACTCCCCCGTATAGGCCCGTTCGGTGCCAGCCTGCCTTAGCACGGTGTATTGCATGGGCGAAAGCTCGGCTTGCCATTGCGCTTCCGATTTTTTCACTTTTTGGATGGTGTCGCCAGTTGGAGATAAGTAAAAATCTGCGTTAGCGTTGGTAGTGGTGGCTGCTTGCCGGGTTGTTTGTGCCTTGTTGCAGGATGCGGAAAGCATCATAGTGGCGGTCAGTAGAATGATTCCAATTGATTTCATGCGTAGATGGACGAAGTTTAAGATGAATGATATTGGCTTTAGCCCGCAAGGGGCTTTAAGCAACAATCAAACATACGCATGGTCGGTGGGTTTAGATTTCAGCTGTTAAGGTTACGGTAAAATTGGCGCTTATTTCTCCACTTTCACCACAATGTCCACTTTGCGGTTTTGCCAGTCGGGCCGATTTCCAAAGGCTTCACCCTTTCCTTCGATATAGACCTTGTCCACTTTGATGCCTTTGTTTTTCAGTACGGCACCTATGGCTTTGGCCCTTTTTTCGGAGAGTTTCAGGTTGTATGCCTCCGAGCCTACTTCATCGGCGTAGCCGACAATTTCAACACTTTGGATGGCTTTCCCATTGAACCCTGCGGAGAAAAACGCTTCCAGCTCTTCGATTTCAGAAGCCTTGAGTTCCGATTTGTCGAAATCGAACAAAATCTCGTGGTGGATTTCGTTCGTGGGTGCTTTCACGGGCATGGGCACTCCTTTTTCCACCAAAAGGTCGCCCGTATAGGTAGGGAGTTTGAAAAGCGGGTCGAGCAGCAGGTTGACGTGGTAGGCGGTGCGGTTCTCCCATTTCGGCACGGCAAAATGGTTGATATAATTGTGGTAATCGTCGGCCCTGACTTCCACGTGCAGGGTATCATTCGCCTTCAGGCAAAGGAAAAAACGGCCTTCATTGTCTGTTTTGATGGGCAAATGGCCCTTTGCCATCACCGTGCAAGTTATCGGCAATTGCGTAATGGAATCCCGGACATAGCCTTCGAAATAGGTGATGGGGTCGCTGGAAAGCTGCTGCGGCAGGTCGAATTGGTAGATGTCCATGCCGCCGTGTCCTTCTGGGCGGTTGGAGGCGAAATAACCAGTTTTGCCATCGGGCGTTAAGAAAATGCCCAGTTCCCGATAGGCCGAGTTCACTGGTTTCCCAAGATTTTTGGCGAAGCCCCATTGGCCATGAGCGTCTTGCCTTGCAACGAAAATATCCTGCTCGCCCAGGCCGAGGTGGCCCGTGGAAGAGAAATAAAGCACTTTGCCGTCGTTGGTGATAAACGGTGCTTCCTCATCGCCCGTTGAATTGATATTTGGGCCAAGGTTCTTTGGCTCGCCCCAAACACCATCTTTGTTTCTGACTGCTTTCCAAATATCGGTGCCGCCCAGACCGCCGGGCCTGCTGCTGGCAAAATACAGGGTATTGCCATCGCAACTTACGCTGGCTTGCGATTCCCAAGTATCACTGTTGGCGGTGCCGCCAATCGGTTTAGCATGGCTAAAACCCAAGCCATCGGTAGTGGCTTCCCAAATATCGCAGGGGCCTA
Organism: Saprospiraceae bacterium; assembly: GCA_020848965.1. Classification (GTDB taxonomy): domain Bacteria; phylum Bacteroidota; class Bacteroidia; order Chitinophagales; family Saprospiraceae; genus UBA6168. The sequence continues at coordinate 6,244 of JADLHE010000212.1, read as the reverse complement.
GCACGTCTTCCCGTTGGCAGGCAGTGAAGAATATCCGGCGGCCATCCCTGACCATCGTGACCATGCCCTCGTTTTCGCCCGTATTGAAATCGGGCACTTGCTCGGAACCCCGCCAGTCGCCACGGGGCCGGGTGGAAGTGAAGAGGTTTTCGTCTGATTTTTCGTTTTTGCGGCTCGTGAAAAATAGGGTGTTCCCATCGTTGGTGAGGTATGGGAAATACTCGTCGGCCCCAGTATTGATGGCCCCGCCAATGTTCTTAACTTCCTTGATGCCAATGAATTGAAGCGAGTCTGTTGCCGCCCGGCACGAACGGATATTGGCGTCCAATTGCTCGTAATATTTATCCTCCACTTTTTTTTCTTCCAAGCCGTTGTAGGCGAAATTCATTGGGGACATTTTTTTGAAGCCTTCAAACAATTCAAAATATTTGAGCGCTTCGTCGTACCTGCCACATTGGTAAAGGATTTTGCCACATTCAAAATAAAGGGCACGAGAGAAGTTGGGGCTGATTTTCAAAGCCTTTTCATAATATTCAGCAGCTTGGAGGTTGTCCCCGGCTAGTTCGTAACATGCACCTGCGCTGCGCAGAGCGGGCGAGAAATCGGGGAATTTCTTGAGCACCTTCTTGAAATGGGTGAGTGCTTCCTTATATTTCATTTGAAGCAATGCTACCTCTCCATCGTGGTGGATTTTGGCGTATTCATCCGGTATTATCTGAATGGTAGCTGGCTCTTGCTGCGCAAAAAGCGGCAAGAAACCAAAGGCAAGTAGTGTGATGAGTAGGAGTCTAGTCATAGTTCACGGAAAAATCAGGGGCTTGCAAGGGTGTACGGCCAAAGATGGGAGTGTGTTCGAATCACGGCCAAAATAGGAGGGATTTCCTGTAAAGTTCAAAAAATGTACCGAACACCAGAATGACACCTCGTAAAACAAAGAATGGCCGACTTCAAACCGAAGTCGGCCATTCATTTTTCGCTCCAAATCTGGATTAGAAACGCAGTCTCAAGCTGGCAGCGAACACTGTGCCTAGCTGGCTAAAATGTGAGCCATCGTAGGAAAGGATATGGTAGCGGTTGTTGAAGGTAATCAAGTTGTTCTGCACCTTCATATAGGCTGCATCCTTCAATTTGCCTTCGCCAGCTGCGTTCACAGCCTTGAATTCGTATTCAGGCAATACGTTCAACAGGTTTTGGATGTTAAAGCTGAAGTCGAGGTTCTTCAACACTTCCACATTGATGCCCAAATCAGAAACAATCTTGGGAATGAACTCGGTCTTCAAATCTGAATCCAAGCCTGCCTGACGGAAGGTGGTCGGGCCGAAGAGGGTATTGTTCAACGAGAACGACCATTTGCCTAGGTTGTAATCAAAACCAAGAATTGCTTTGTATTTCGGACGGCTGGAAAGCAGTAAGGCATCTTGCGTAGCATCGAAAATGGTTTTGCCAGTGCCAGCAAGGATGTCAGGGTTGAGCACATCGCCATCGAGGCTGTTTTCGAGGGTATAGTTGCCTGCCAAGTTGATGGCCAGTTTACCGCTGCCGACCGCCATGTTCCGGTTGCTGATGACGAAGTCAATACCGCTCGTGGTGGTGTTGATACCGTTCGTGAAAAAGCTGGCTGCTACGATGCCGTTTGCCTTCAAAATTTGGCCGAGTTGGGTGGTTGTGTCGCTTTCAGCAATTTCAGAACCAAGGATAATCCGGTCTTTCACATCAATCTTGTAATAATCCAAGGTGATGTTCAAGTTCTTGTTCGGGTTCAGGCCAACGCCCAATGTAATGTTCGTTGACTCCTCTGGCTTCAAGCGGTCAATGCCCAATTGGCGAGCCTGAGCGCTGCGGTTGTTGAAGATACCCTTGTTCTGGATGCCTTCGCCCGGTACGAAGCTTTGCTGCGCAATTTGGAGGTAAATCTGGTGCAGCATTGGTGCCCGGAAGCCCGTGGAATAGCTGGCACGAAGGGTCACTTTGTCATCGAGGAACTTGTAGCGCCCACTGAATTTGTAAACCAAAGCATTGCCGAAATCGCTGTAGTTCTCTGAGCGCACTGTTGCACCAATCAAGAAGTTTCTGTTGATGTCATAAGCAAGGTCGAGGTAGCCACCCACGTTGGAACGTGTGTTTTCGCCAGCGTTGTTTGCACCGATGCCGGGGAAGGAGTCGGCACCGCCACCAGCGGTTGAACCAGCGTCACCAGCAAAAATCTTGAACACTTCCCGACGGAACTCCATGCCAATGCCCAAGTTTAAATTCTCAATGAGCATCTTGTTCACGTCAATATTGCCAATATTGTGCGAGAAGCTGTAGCCGCCCGGCTTGAAGTAGAGTGGGGAAGCGAGACCAAGCGAACGGTTGCGTGAATTGGAGACAGAGTAAAGCTGCTGATTTCCTCCAAAGGTGAAGCTCATATCCGTTTTCCAACCCTCTTTTTCCGTTCTGAAACCAAAAGTTCCGTTGTAATCCGTCATGTCGCCCTCGAAGGTAGGTCCGTAGCCAAGGTATTCCCGGCCTTCCAATGAGGCTTGCTGCGCATAGAAATTATCGAATGGCACACCTTCCGTTTCGGAGGCTGGACGCCAGTAGGGGGTGCGGTAGTTGGCGAAGCTGTTCACTTTTTTGTAAACATAGGCTGCATTGCCATAAACCTCTGCATTGTCGCCAATTGGAATACCAGCATTGACCAAGAACTGAGAAGTCGTCTTTTCAGGGTCGCCGTTTACGTTGCCTGCATCCGGTTTTTTTGCGAGAAATGCTTGAACATCGCTCAATTCCGCACCAAAATCGCTAGCCTCGCCTTCTGCGCTTACTTTTCCGGGGCGGTTTGCCAAGTTTTTGTGCGACAATGCAACAGTATAGTTGACAAAACCCTTTTTCAGGAAATTAGCGCCGTTGTTGACGGATAGGCCAATCATTTCACCATCGCCTTCTTTGGTGATACCCGTATTCATAGTGACTGTACCGTACTCGTATTTATCCTTCAAAATAATGTTCATTACACCCGCAATGGCATCGGAACCGTACTGCGCAGATGCACCATCCCGAAGGATTTCTACCCTTTTGATGGCATCTTGCGGAATGGCAGACAGGTCGGCACCACCTTCGCCACGGCCGGGGGAAGTTTGGATATAAACCAAGGAGCTTGCGTTCTTCCGCTTTCCATTGATGAGCACCAAGGTGCGGCTGGGGCCCATGTTCCTGATTTCATAAGGGTCGAGCAAGGAAGTTGCGTCGTTCACGGGTGTTTGCACCGTGTTGAAGGACGGCACTTTGTACTGTAATGCCCGGTCGAAGGAGGTCTGGCCCGTGGCCAAAAGTTCCTTTGAAGACACTATGTCAATCGGCACGGGAGAATCAGTGATGGTGCGTTGTGAAGCACGGCTACCCGTTGAAACCACTACCTCGGTCAGTTCAGTTGCACCTGAAGTCAGGGTGAAGTTCAATGCAGTTGAACCACTTCCTACTACCACATTTTTAATCAGTGATTCGTAGCCAATGTAGGAGATTTCCAAGGTGTAAGTCCCTGCGTTCAACGAAAGCGAATAGATGCCATCAACATCAGTAACTGTACCCGTAGAAGTGCCTTGCACTTGGACCGAGGCCCCAATCAGGGCTTCACCAGAAGAATCTGTGACCTTTCCGGTCAATGTGCCTTTTTGAGCAAAACTGAGGATACTTGCGAACAGCAAGCATGCTGTCAATACATGTTTGAAACTTTGATTCATACTCAATCTTTTTTTAGTGAGAAAAAAATAGTCTAACGGCGTAAATTTAGTTAGGCTTTCAAGAATACATAGCTTTTGTTTCAATTCAAGTCAAAATTATGTATTGGGTATTTGTTTACCTGTGGCAAATGGGATTGAAGACGGCAGGAATTGCCACTTATTGTTCCAATTACAATTTGCTTTCATATCCCACAACTTTTTGATTTTCTCAAAATCGTTTTCCTTTGCAGAATTATCTGATGGAAAGACCGTCAGCACGATGAATTTCGATAAAAATTGTCAAAATGATAAAATGCCATATTTCTCTTGGTTTTTCTTTCTTATTGATATTGCTTGGAGCTTGTAAGCAAGATGCGGGGGCCGACAAAAATCAGGCTTCGGACAAAAAAACAAGAGCCTTGATAGAAAAAGCATCATGGGGAAACTTACCTGATGGCACTGCCATTGATATTTATACACTGACCAATAAAAATGGTCTGGCAGCTAAAATCACCAATTACGGGGGAATTGTTGTTTCATTGTCCACACCTGACCGCAATGGCAAAATGGAAGATGTGGTGCTAGGTTATGAAACCTTGGATGAGTACGTGAAGGACAACCCATATTTTGGCTGCATCGTGGGGAGGTACGCCAACCGCATTGCCAATGGGCAATATGACTTGGGGGGCAAAACCTATAAACTTGCAAAAAACGACGGCGAAAACCATTTGCATGGTGGTCAGAAAGGCTTTGACAAAGTAGTTTGGGAGGCGGTACCTGATACTTCAAAAGGTGAAGCTAGCTTGAATTTGACTTATGTCAGTCCTGACATGGAGGAAGGCTATCCCGGCAATCTGGAGGTGAGGGTTGTCTATACTTTAACCAATGAAAATGCCTTGAAAATCACTTATTTCGCTACCCCTGACAAGCAAACGCATGTCAATTTGACCAATCACAGCTATTTCAACCTGACGGGCGACGCCAAAAGGGACATCCTCGACCATGAGCTTTCGCTGACTGCCAATGGATTTTTGCCCGTGGATGCTGGGTTGATTCCCACTGGTTCTCTGACTTCCTTGAATGGTAGCGCCTTTGATTTCAGAAAGCCAAAAAAGATTGGGGCTGACATCAATGCGGGGCATGAACAGTTGAAATTGGGCCAAGGATATGACCATTGCTGGGTGCTATCGAATATTCAGACTGCGAACATGAAAAACCCAGCAGCCAGCTTGTTTGAGCCAACAAGTGGGCGCTACATGGAAGTTTACACAACCGAACCCGCCATTCAATTTTATTCCGGCAATTTCCTGGATGGCAAATACAAAGGAAAGGGTGGGGTGGTGTATCAAGACCGTTGGGGGCTTTGTTTAGAGACGCAGCATTTCCCAGATACCCCAAATCGCTCGCAAAACGAGTGGCCATGTACGGTGATAATGCCGGGCTCGCATTATGCCTCCACAACGATTTACAAGTTTTCAGTACGTTGAGTTGTTGCTCATTTTTTTTTAAATCGTACTTGACAAAACACTGAATTTCAATGCTTTGTGTCAACTTAAAACTCATAACTCAAAACTCTCAACTTACTTATCGCTAACCAAATTATTTCAAAAATGAAGCACATAACTGTAATCGGTGCAGGCACGATGGGCAATGGAATCGCCCACGTTTTTGCCATGAACGGCCTGAAGGTGAACTTGGTGGACGTCTCCCAAGATGCATTGGACAGGGCTATTGCGAATATCTCGAAAAACCTTGACCGCATGGTGGCCAAGGGCCTGTTGACAGAAGAGGGCAAAACGACCACGCTTGCCAATCTGGAGACCTTCACGGAACTGGATTTGGCCGTGAAAGAGGCCGATATGGTCGTTGAAGCTGCCACCGAAAACGTGGATTTGAAGCTTAAAATCTTCAAGCAGATGGACGATTTAGCTCCTTCAAAAGCCATTCTGGCCACCAATACCTCATCCATTTCCATCACAAAAATTGCGGCAGTCACCAAACGGCCAACCCAAGTGATTGGGATGCACTTCATGAATCCCGTTCCAATCATGAAATTGGTAGAGGTCATCAGAGGCTATGCCACTTCAAACGAGGTGACAAACAAGGTGATGGAAATGAGCCGAGCCTTGGGTAAAGTGCCGGTCGAGGTCAATGACTATCCGGGCTTTGTGGCCAATCGAATTCTAATGCCGATGATAAACGAGGCCATTTATTCGCTCTATGAGGGCGTTGCTGGCGTGGAAGAGATTGATACGGTGATGAAATTGGGGATGGCCCACCCAATGGGGCCGCTCCAACTGGCCGATTTCATTGGCTTGGATGTGTGCCTGGCCATTTTGCGGGTATTGCACGAAGGCTTTGGCAATCCGAAATACGCACCATGTCCATTGCTTGTAAATATGGTGGCTGCTGGGCGGTTGGGCGTAAAATCAGGTGAAGGTTTTTACCTGTACCAGCCCGGTGTGAAGGAATTGGTGGTGGCGGGTAATTTCAAGCAATTGAACTAAAGATTGAGCGAAATGAAAAGGGCGTTGTGTGCGATT
>JADLHE010000211.1 GCA_020848965.1 Saprospiraceae bacterium | reverse complement strand
TAGGCCTCCCGCTAGCGTTCATCCTGAGCCAGGATCAAACTCTCCGTAGTAAAATTCTTTTGCCGCATCCCTGCGACGATATTTTACCAACAGAAGCTTTACCTTCTCAACTCTCGTTGACGGTTCGTCTCGCTATTCAATTTTCCTTAATTACTTACCTTTTCTATCCTCCATCGGTGTCAATGAACTCTTTTGTGCTTGAAGCTATTCCTGCCCGAAAACTTTTGGGCCACTGGAACTACTCGCCGCACTTTTCTTTTGGTTTGTTTGAGCAATCCTAAATAATGGTATCATTTAGAACCGTTCGTTAAGCATTCCCTCATTCGGAAAGCGGGCGCAAATGTATGACGGCTTTCAAGACTTCTCCAAATAAAAACTAATCTTTTTTTTAAACAAGCCCGTGTGGAAAAGAGTGGAAAACCCTTTTTTCACATGTTTTACAAATAATGTTTTGCTGGTCATCAAAATATAGCCTCTTGGATTATCGTAATATCACCATTGCCAACGGATATTTTTTGAAAATAATTTCCATCGTTTGTGCTTCAAAAATTGCGCTGTTCACACATATAAAATTCTGCATCCAAAGAATGGGCTGTTCAAAAAAATACGTACTGCAAAGCACCATTCAATCACTAGCTGCCGTAGCACATACATTGTCCCTAGTTTGCCTTAGCCGTTCAGATGGTTCCCTCCTATATATATGGTAGCGCCACAAAAAATGGGCGATAAGGTGCATCCCCTCATCGCCCATTCTATTGATATATATAACTTAGCCCTTACTGCATAAGCGTTACATCTCCTTCAAACAACTCCACGACCCCATCTACGAATTCAACCTCAGCATACCATGTGAAGACGGCAGCGTTCATCAATTCGCCACGGAATTTGCCATCCCAGCCAAAATCGGGGTTATTGGGCTGGAAACGATAGTACTGGAATACGGTCTCGCCCCAGCGGCTGAATATGAGGAAGGAGCGGATTTGGGCTACTTCCTTACCTGCGTAAATCATGAACTTGTCGTTTTGGTTGTCCCCGTTGGGCGAGAAAGCATTGGGCACATAAATAGGATGGTCCTTTTTAACATAGATGGTAAGGTCATCGCTGTCTAGGCAGCCGTTGCTTTCTACTGTAACCGTGAACGTCGTTTGGCCAGTTGGTGCTGTAAACACGTTTAAGCAAGTATCGCAAGAAACCAATTCTGAAGGATGCCAGCTAATATTGTCCAAACTATCAGGTGGCAAGCTTACCAGCGCCTGAAGTTCCGTTGTATCGCCAAGACGTATGATGTTTCCGCCACCTTCTATAAAGGCAACCAATTCCACGTTCAACTCCTGAGGCTGCGAAATATCAATTGTAACACTGGCCTCGCAGCCCGATGCATCAATGACCGATACCACATATACACCCGGCGCTAGCGAAGTGAAATTGCCGTTTGAACCATAATTGCCACCATTCAATGAATAAAGGTAGGGTGGCTCACCGCCCGTTACGTTTACCACTGAAATCGCTCCATCGTTTTTACCATAGCAACTAATTGGCACGATGGTCACTTCTGGCTTTGGAATGTCCGTGCTGGCACCTACTGTTGCATTGTCACTGTCTGAGCAGTTTTCCAAGGCAGTATTGGTGACTGTAAGCGTATAGGTGCCGGGGGTAGTTACAGTGGGGTTAAGGGCATTCGGGTTGCCCGCTATGGGAGCACCTCCCGTTGTCCATTCATATACTATGGTAGGGCCAGAAGAAGTACCCGGGCCGCCCAACTGTACGGAAGCCTGGTTATCCATGCAAGTAATTACACCACCAGAGCCTGCATCAGCCACTGGAGCGGCTACCACTTGCACTTGTGCGGATTGATCATAGCTGCAACTGCTGTTTTCGTTGTAAACAAAGGATACAGTGTGTGTGCCAACGCCCGCAACGCTTGGATCAAAAATCCCGTTGGCACTCATACCGGGGCCACTCCATGTACCCGTAGAGCCTGTTCCACCTGTGACGGTGGCTTGAAGCTGTACAGTGCCCGTATTTGCCGAAAGGCAGATAGGGTCAACGGGAGCTATGTCAATTGTGACGGTCGGGCAGTCAACTGCCGTACAAGTTTGCTGAACGGTGATTGGTGGGCAAACAGTGTTGCCACTTACCGATAGCTCAATGGTAACCGTCTCATTGGGCTGTAGGCCAGTAAATAAATAGCTGGTGGGGGGAGTTGACGTGCCAGACTGGCCGCTGAGCACAGTTACTTGATAACTAGTAGCATTCGGTACGGCATCCCAAATGAATTCAATAGAAGACACTGTTGTGTTGCAATCAATGTCCGGCACTGTTAGCTCAGGGTCAACTTGCACACTATGTGTAATCTGGGTGGAGGTGCATCCTGCCTGCGTGACCGTCAACGAAATATCATAAGCGCCGGTAGCAGCAAAGCTGACTTGGTGAGGGCCTTGCCCTGTGCCAGGCGTTGCCGTGCCGCCATCGAAATTCCAAGTATAAGTGGCGTTGCTGGGTGCGTTGCCACTATATGTCACCGTAGCATCATCCGTGATGCAAATCTTGGCGGTAGCATTGAAATTGGCGTTTGGTGTTGGCAGCACCTGCACAGTGCCTCCTGCTTGGTAGGTACAGTTGTTTTCAACGTAAGTGTAAACAATCTGGTGCGTGCCTACGCCTGCCGCAGTTGGGTTGAAAATACCGCTGGCACTTGTACCTGGGCCACTCCAAGTTTCGGTGCCACCGCCCGTAGCGCCTATGAGCATAGCCGTCAGTTGAACGGAGTTCACGGAACCAAGGCAAATCGGAGCAACTGGGTCTATCGTAGCAGTGATGGGCGGGCAATCCTGCGCTATGCAAGTTTGCTGAGCCGTAACAGGTGGGCAAGGCCCATTGCCTGAAACGGTCAACTCAATCGTAACTTCATCGTTGGGCATCAGGCCTGTTACCTCATAGGTGTTCTGCGAGGTCTGGCTACCCGTTGCGCCAGCAAGCACAACCACATTATAATCTATTGCGCCAGCAACATCGGGCCAACTGAACTCGATTGAGTTGAGCGTAGTATTACAGTTGATAACGGGTGGAACAAGCGGAGCTTGCACCTGCACATTATCTGTAAATGCGATGGAGGTACAGCCCTGTACCGATGTAACAGTCAAGGAAATGGGCTGCGGGCCATCGGTAGCCCATGTAAGGGTATGCGGCCCCTGCCCTGTGCCGGGTGTTGCGGTAGCAGCGCCAAAATCCCAATCAAATGTAGCGCCCGGAAGCGCCGTGCCAGAGAACGTCACCGTCACTGCCTCACCTATACACGCTGTATTGGGGGCTATGAAATTGGCAATTGGTATGGAGTACACGTTTACTGTAGTAGTTTGGGTGTAAACACAATTACCAATGGTATAGGTTGCGGTGAGCACATTGGCGCCAAGGTCAGCCTGTGCCGGGTTGAACACGCCACTCGCATTGACCCCATCGCCTGACCAGACCAAGGTTCCGCCAGCCACAGAAGGGGTTGCTTGAAGGGTGACAGCAGCGACATTGGCATCCAAGCAAATATCATCAACCGGGACGATAGCGATGGTAACAGGCTCGCAGTCCTGCGCAATGCAGGTTTGCTGCACCGTCGCACTAGGGCATGCCCCACCGTTGGAAACGGTCAAGAAGATAGTGGCTTGGTCTCCGGGCTGTAGGCCCGTTATGAGGTAACTGTTCTGTGAAGTCTGAACGCCTGGTGCTCCAGACACGAGCGTTGCAGTATAGGTTGTTGCACCTGCAACATTGGGCCAAGTAAATTCAATAGAATTGGTGGTGGTATTGCAGGTGATGGCCGGCGCAACCAGCGGCTCATCCACTTGAACGTTGACGGTGAAAGGCTCGGATGCACAGCCTTGCGCAGTAGTGGTGGTAAGCGTTATGGGCTGTTGGCCACTGGTGCCCCAACTAACTTGATGTGGCCCTTGGCCAACGCCCGGTGTGGCATTGGCACTGCCAAAATCCCAATCAAAACTTAGGCCCGGCTGCACAGTGCCAGTGAAAGAGACAGTGATATTGTCGTTCACACAGGCAGGCGATGGAGCAGTGAAACTTGCAATTGGCTGCGCAATTACATTTATAGTAATGTCTTCTGTATAGCTGCACTCTCCTTCTTCATAAATGACCGTGATGAGGTTGGCGCCCGGGGTTGCCTGTTGTGGATTGAAAATACCACCTGCACTAACACCGTTGCCAGCCCAAGTCAAAGTGCCACCGCCAGCGCCACCAGTAACGGTAGCTTGCAGGGTCACAGGGGTAGTTGCTGCATTCAGGCAGATGTCGTTAACAGGTGTGATATTGATATTTACCGAAGGACAATCCTGTGCGATGCAAGTAGCTTGCGCCGAAACATCGTTGCAAGGGCCGGGGTCGAGTGCAATAACTTGGATAGTGACCGCATCGCCGGGGTTTAGGCCAGTGAACAGCATGGACGTGTCGGAAGTGGCCACGCCCGTTCCACCACTAATTACATTGACCGTATAACCGCTTGCACCGGGTATAGCATCCCAGACAAATTCCACCGAGTTGGTGGTGGTATTGCAGTTTATGACAGGAGTAGGCAGCGCAGTGCCCACTTCCACGGTCTGTGAAGAACTGCCCGAATCACAGCCATTTTCCGAAACCATCAATGAAACGGTGTAGGTTCCGCCCGTTGGCCAAGTGACCGAGTGTGGGCCGGGGCCAGTGCCTGGGTTGGCGGTGCCGCCAGCGAAGTTCCATGTAAAGGTTGCGGAATTGGAAGCATTGCCCGTGTAGTTCACCGTGGCGGCATTGGAACTACAAATTGGCGAAGTGGCCGTGAAAGTTGACGTTGGGGTTGGATATACGTTTATTATAATAGAGGCATTGTAGGTACAGGTTCCCTCTTCATAGGTTGCAACGATTGTATTTGCTCCGGGGTTGGCATTTGCTGGGTCGAAAATGCCCGTGATGGGGTTCACTCCCGGCCCTGACCAAGTGAATGATCCGCCACCCGCACCGCCTGATTGCGAAGCAGAAAGCACGATGGTTCCCGTGCTGCTTGTGAGGCAGATATCGGGTACTGGGGCAATCGTAACGGTTACCGGAGGGCAGTCCTGTGCTGCACAAGTAAGTTGAGCCGAGCTATTTGGGCAAGCATTGTCCGAAACAGCCGTTACCGATATTGTCACCTGTTGATTTGGGTTCAAGTTGGTAATGGTATAGCTTTCAGGGCCATCCATTATGCCCGTTGGGCCATTTATGACCGTTACCGTGTAACTGGACGCCCCATTAACCGGCTCCCATGTAAACGTGATACTACTAGATGTGGAAACGCAATTTATCACAGGCGGTGATAGCGGATTGTCCACCTCCACAGTTTCCATGACTGAACTAGATTGACAACCGTTGGCATCAATGAGCAAAGTGATGGTCTTTGTACCACCTGTGCCCCAAGTGACCGTGTGGGGGCCAGGGCCACTGCCCGGGGTGGCTGTTCCTCCTCCAAAGTTCCAATTGTAGGTAGCGCCCGCCGGGGCAACGCCCGTGAAAGTGACCGTAGAAGAGTTATTGATACAAATAGGTGAGGTTGCTGTAAAGCTTGCCACTGGCAAGGGGGTGACTGTTAGCGTTATTGGTATTTCATCTGAACAAGTGCCCGAGGTGCCAAGCGCATAGTAGGTTGTAGTAACTAAAGGTGACACATTGGTGCTGGGCAATTCGTTCGCAGGTGTGGCAGGGGTAGCACTGTGGAAGGTAATGAATGGATTGGTGTTGTTGAGGTCAATAATTTGCAAGGTGCTCAAATCGAACACTTCTCCGGCACATATGCTTGGCGGCGGGCTGTTGAGCTGCAACTCCGGCTGCAGCACACTGCCCTCTATCGTTACAGTGGCCGTAGCGGTGCAAGCTGGGTTCAAGGCATTATTGACGACCGTCAAAGTATAATCGCCAGCTTGGTCAACCGTAATAGCACCTTGGCTGCTGTTGAAGCCATTTGGCCCTTCCCAGAAAAAGCTTACGTTGGATGGTATGGAAGCAAAGCCATCAAGCACGATAAGCGGATTGCTGCAACTCAAGGGCGGCGGTGCCGATGGTGTTATAATTGCTACGGTAACAACTTCATTGAAGGTAACTATAATAGTACTATCGCAACCCTGCCAGTTGGGCAAGGCATAAACAGCAGGCCCTGGCGGGCAATAATATTGGTTGTTGGCAAAAATGCACTCACCCTGACAAACCGTTACACTTTGATTTGTAATGATTGGCTGCACAATGGTCAGGTTGACATTGACAACGCTATCGCAGCCTAGATAAGACTGAAAAGTGACAGGGCCGGAGGCGCACACCAAATTTCCACCAAGGTCCAAGCATTGCCCAAGGCAAACAAAGGTATCTAGCGTGGAGGGCGGTATAGCTGGGCCAATAATCACGTCAATGCAATCATCAGAGAAATCGCCACAGAACGGGGCGGTAGCCGATGCGAAAAGCGCCTGAGCATTGGCCAAGTTCTGCCCAACAAGTGTGTTCAAAAGCCCTTGAGCGGACAAGATATAGGAGAACCCACATATAGTATAGTTGCCGGGGGGGAAGGTTGACATATTGGCCGTGGGGTTCACGAATTGAATGACGCCGTTCTGCGCTATCACCCAATTGTATCCGTATTGGCCGGGGTCGGGCGCTCCGCCGCCGGAATAAACTGGCGTGGGGCTGAGGTTCAAGGAAGCACTCCCTTGACAGCCTTGCACATCGGGGTCGTTCAGGGTACCGCCATCAGCATCACAAGAAATGCAAGAAGCCCCACAGGCAAAGGTGAGCGAGAAGTTCAACAACTGGCCCACGTCAGAAGAGCAGATGTCATTGATGGTCAGGGTCCAAGTTCCGTTTGCGGGGGCACCAGCACCGTTGAAGTCGTTCAAGTTGCAATTGGGCGCTTGAACAGCTCCCGAAACCGGGTCAGTCACGCCGCCGCAGGGCATCGTCCAGTTGCCCACCAAACAGCAGGTGCCAACAGAGCACCCCCCCGTGTTACAGGCATATTCCGTGTTTCCTGTCAAAGGATTGCCAGCACCCGGCACAATGCACACGTCTATATTGTCGGCATTGGTTCCACAACCACCGGGCCCGTTGTTGGCGTCTGCCATTACCAAATAATTAAGCCCACTGGGTGAGGTGAGCGATACGGATAAGTCACCTACCCATGTGTGTTCTATGGTAAAACATAGCGAGGTAAGCGGGCATTGCCCTAGGTCGTTCGGGCCATTTACAGTCACATCCAGTGTTCCTTGAAATGTACCGTTGTCTTCAATGCCCACGGGGCAGTTGCCCGTGGTGACGCAATCACATACTTGCCCAAAGACTGGGTTTAGTGCGGACAAAGTGAGCAGCAATGCTGCTAGGTAGTAATTTTTACCTTTCATTTTTTTGTTTTGTTGCGGCCTACCGCAAACGGCGACAGGCACACGCATGAACATTTTTACAAGAGCAGGATAGTAGCGCTTTGAGGTTGAAGCCAGCATGCTGTAGTCGGTTTTGAGGCATGCAATACTGCGCCCCAAATGCATGGCTTTGCATTCAAAGTGTATTCTCTTCATTTCAAAAGACCACGTTCTTTCGTTTTACAACCTAAACAGTGCTTAAAGTGGAAGGCGTTGGATTAGCTCACGGGTAGCGTTTTGATTTGGAAGTTCAGGCCAAAAAATGTTGGGAGGCAAAGTTAATTTTGGAATTTGAATTTTTTGGATAAAAAAATTGAGTTTTTTAAGCAAATGACGCCTTTTGGGCAGGCTTTAGGCGGGAACTCACCATTGTTACAACAAAAATGAAGCCCCGAAGGATTACTCCTCCGGGGCTTTTTATGATGGGTGGTCCCACTAGGGCTTGAACCTAGGACCCCATGATTATGAGTCACGTGCTCTGACCAACTGAGCTATGGGACCAAAATCGGCTTTGAGAATGTGTACTTCAAAGGATTACAATTGTTAAAAAGCGGTGCAAAAGTAGGCAACTCAACGGCGATTTGCAAACAAAAGTTCAAAATCATGCGCCCAACTTGAACCTTACGTATTTTATGGTACGCCCGATGGCCAAGTGCTGCTTCTCGTAAAAGGTCTTGATTTCCAGCTCCGGCATGGGCAGCGGCTTGGCGTAGATGTCGTGGTCTTGGTATTCAATCTGCACGTCCTTCTCTTCGGCCAGCACTTCGAGGGTGAACTCGAACAGGGTCGGGTCGTCCGTTTTCAAATGCACGTAGCCACCCGGCTTTAGGATTTTCCGGTATTCTTTGAGGAACATCGGCGAAGTCAGCCGCCGGTTCGACTTGCTGTTGCGCAGGAAGGGGTCGGGGAAGGTAATCCATATTTCGTCCACCTCGCCCGGCTCGAAGAACAGGGCAATCTGCTCGATGCGGGTGCGCAGGAAAGCCACGTTGCGCAGCTCCAATTCCAAAGCCGACTTGGCGCCCCGCCAGATGCGGGCGCCTTTGATGTCCACGCCGAGGAAGTTGCGTTCCGGGAAGCGTTGTGCCAACCCGATGGCATAATCGCCCTTGCCGCAGGCCAGTTCGAGGGTGATGGGCTGCTGGTTTTGGAAGCAGCGCTCCGCCCAATGGCCTTTCAGCTCCACGGGCTGCCCGTTCTCCCCGGAAAGTGAGGGGTTGGTGGCATCGAAGTTCTCGAAGACGTTCGGGAAGCTCAGCACCTCCGCAAATTTTTGAAGTTTGTTCCGTTGACTCATAACAGGGATGAGGGATGAGGGATGAGGGATGCTCGGGGCTTTCGTCCCTCATTCCTCTCTCCTCATCCCTAAGTTGGGCCGCAAAAATCGCAAAATCCTTTACATTTTATCCAATTGGGCTAGGAGCCATTTGCGCTCGGTGAGGGGGTTGGTCGTTTCGATTTCCTGCTTTAGTTTTTGAATCTGCGTTTTGTCGTAGTGCGTCAGCTTGAGCAGTTTCTTGGTGTACTGGATGATGTTCTTGTAATTGTCTTTGTGGTAGCCCATCACTTTTTTGCGCTGGAGGTAGGTGTTCATGCTGCCAAGAAGCGAGTCGAGGGCATTGAACTCGTCGAGTTCGTAGTACATTTTGAGGAGCATGGTTCGGGCATTTAATGTCATCAAAAAATCGTCGTAATCAGATTGGGCGAAAAGTTTCATGGCTTTATCATAGGATTTCTTCTCAAAGAACAAGCGTGCTAGGTTAAAATGAACGAAACTCTCTTGGTACTTTTCATCAAGGTGCGAACTGTAGTTTTTGATAAAATTTTCCACCCAATCAAACTCTTTTAAGTTCAGCCCTGATGTAACAGCATTATTGAAAGTGAACCGAGATAAGACACCATTTTCCAAGAATATCTTTTTTTCCAAACCTTGCTTGTACAAATCGAATGACTCTCTTACAAAATTACTTGCACCTGCATTTATCCTGCCTATACAATAGTTAATTGTCAGCAAATAAATAACCCGCATCTCCTCATTTGGAAATAGGTGCCCATTGTCGAAAATCTCCCGCTTAAGTAAGCCATAATGCGATTCATCACTCGGGTTTTTCATGGCTTTGAACTGGTGGTAATAAATAGCAATAGCAGCTATTTTCATGAGATGCTGATGACTCTCCAAATAGGTCAACAACTCATCCAGCATTTGTAATCGATAGGTAGTCTTAAAAACAGCTTGATGCGATAGCATGATGCAACTCAGTTGCAGCTTATTGGCAAGAAAAGCTACATCGTTCGCATCGGAGACTTCTTGCAGGTTCAAGGGGGTGTTCCTTCCTAAACCGCTCAGGTAAGTGTACTGCTCAAACTGCAGGAAATACTCGTTCTCGAAATATTGGTGGTTGCGGTAGGGTTGCGTCTGCTGGATTTCCCGCCCCGTTTCGATGGCCTTTTGAAACTGCTTCGGCAACTGCCGCTTGCGGTAAACCTTGGCCAGCATGGTTTGGGTGCGCACTTCGTCCTTCAACAGTTCGTTATACACCAGAAAATTCTCGACCGCCTTCAGCAGGAAGTGCATCACCTGCCGCATTTCGGCATCGTTGAACGTTTTCTTGGGGTAGATGGCCTGAAAAGCCCGTTCTTTTTCGAGGTGATTTTCGGAATGGAGGTGCTGCCCGGCCACTAGGTATTCGAAAAGGTCAACCACATCTTGGCGCAAATTGTGAGCGGGGGAACTGACCCATTTGCGCAATTCCTTGACTTCTTTTTTGTCCAAAACCCGTAAAATGTGAATGAGATGACTTTTTTCCATAGAAAATAAGCAGCTTTGGTTTTATTTTTTTCAACAAATCTCAAAATCCGCATCATGCAAAAATTTAGCATTTACAGCTATTTCAAAAGATTTACAGCGGCGAATACCAGATTTTCAACCCAAAAACTGTTCAACAAACGCCGTTTTTTGTCTTTGATTGTGCAGGAGACTCCCTACACTTTTGTATCGTCATCCAAGAACAGATTGAAAGATAAGCCCATGACTGCATTGTTGAAGACATCCTCTACCAGTACCACGGCCTTCCTAGCAAGGACCTTGATGCTCTTGGCCGCCCTGCTGGTCAGCCTGCAAGGCAATGCTCAGGGCTGGGAGATTTACTTCGGAGGCAACAATGACGATCAGGGACAATCCATCATACAAACACAGGACCACGGCTACGTCGGTGTAGGCTACAGCGAAAGCACTGGCGGTGGCAACGGTTACCAAGTATATGCCATCCGAGCCGACGTGGACGGCAACGAAGCCTGGTCGAATCTATACGCTGAAGGCTTCACTTCTTATGGCTATTCCATTACCGAAACACCCGACCACGGATTTTTATTGGTTGGTAAAACCAAGCCCACTCAATTATCCGATTTCAATGTTTTACTCCTAAAAATCAACGCCGAAGGCCAAAAACAATGGAGCAAACAGTTTGGTGGCGCTGGCGATGAACAAGGATTCCGCATCATCCCAACTACTGCGAGCGGAGGCTATCTCATCGTTGGCACCACCAACAGCTTTGGCAACGGGGAAAATGACGCCTACCTCCTCAAGGTGGACGCACAAGGCAATGAAGTTTGGAGCCAAACCTACGGCACTTCCGGCGACGAGGATGGCTACAGCGTGGCCGAGCTGGCGGATGGTTACCTGCTAACCGGCACTGCCGACAACCTAGCCAACGGCACCAAAGATGGTTATCTGGTAAAAGTTGACCTCAATGGCAATCCGGTTTGGAGCAAGTACTTTGGCGTAGCCAACGATATTGACCAATTGCGTGACATTGCCATTGCAGCCGACGGGAATGTGGTACTGGCTGGCCACACGGGTTCCACCTCGCAAGGATGGCTCATCAAAACCGACCTTGACGGCAACGAAATCTGGTCAAAAACCTTTGGCAACTTGCTTGGTGACGAAACCAACGACCTGCTGATAGCCAATAATGGCGACCTAGTGGTTACTGGTTTCACCGAAGTTTCTGCCGCCAATGTAGATGCCTTCCTCGCCCGTTTCGACAATGATGGCAACAACATCTGGACAAACAATATTGGCAGGGGCAGCCATGCCGATATAGCACAAGGCGTAACGGCCTCAGAAGACGGTGGCTTCGTGGCCATCGGTTACAACTCGCTCTTCGGCATCTTTTTCAACGATGTAACCTTCATCAAAACCGGTGCTGATGGCAGCGTTTATACCAACCACCTGACAGGCCGGGTTTTCAAGGACGGCGGG
>JADLHE010000210.1 GCA_020848965.1 Saprospiraceae bacterium | reverse complement strand
TTTTTGTTTGTCCTAGTCTTTGTTTTAAGCTTTCTTGTTCAAAAAAAAACGCTTGTTGAGTGTTGTTCCTAGTCTTTGTTTTTTGATTGTCCTAGTCTTTGTTTTTGTGTTTTTGTTCTAGTTCCTGTGTTTGCTCGGTCCGTAAAAGATGGGCCTTTTTAGTGTTGTTCCGGTTTGTTCTAATACAAGCAAGTTGCTTGTTCAAAAAAGAAATTTATTGATGATAGTGCCTTCTTTCAAAAATCATGGAGGATGAGGAGGATTCCTAAGTAATTGTCAAATCGCCTTTTAAAAAAATCAAGAACGAGGGACTCTTGAAGCGGGAATATTGAAGGGAATTTCTTGTCGGGAGGAGGTTTTATCGAAAAGACGTCACAAAGCTACGGGCATATCATGCGCTTGTCAAGGGTTTGGGCAAATTTTTTTTCAAAAAGTATATTTATGAAGATTTAAAGTCAAGTGGTTGACAATCAATTTGTTAATTAAATTGTGTAAATTGTTTAATCCCTAATTATCAGTGTCTTACATAAAGAGTCGTTTCTTGATTTTGAATGAAAAAAAAATCGTGTTTTTAACTTGTTTTATTTTTCAACCTCAAAATGCCTGTCACGATTCCCGTTTTTTCGATTTTTTGGCCATTGAACTCATGTTTATTTGATGTTACCGCCGATTTGTGACACTGAAATTTACTTATTTTAGCCCAATTATTCAATAAATACTGGTATTTTGGAAAACTATCTGTGACAAAATCCCGCAATTGACCCAGTTCGCTGATATTTGCAGCCTTTCATTCACCAATCATTGCAGCATGAAATCCATCCTGATAAAAGACGTACAAATTGTGAACCGTGGCAAAACCACAAGTGGCGACCTGCTTATACGAAATGGCAGGCTTGAACGTGTGGGCGGCGTAATAGACGTGAAGGCAGACGTGGAGCTGGTTGGGGCCGGGCTGCACGCCTTGCCCGGCATCATTGATGACCAAGTGCATTTCAGGGAGCCGGGCCTTACCCACAAAGCCGACCTCTACACAGAGCCTCGTGCAGCCGTAGCGGGTGGCGTCACCACTTTTATGGAAATGCCCAATACCAAGCCCACTGCCACCACGCAAGCATTGCTCGAAGAAAAATACCAGACTGCGGCGGTGAAATCGCTGGCAAACTATTCCTTCTTCATGGGAGGCACGAACGACAACCTGGACGAAGTGCTGCGCACCAACCCCCGCAATGTCTGTGGCATCAAGCTGTTCATGGGGTCAAGCACGGGAAATATGCTGGTGGACAATGAGCGGACTTTGGATGGGGTTTTCTCACAATGCCCCATGCTCATTGCCACGCATTGCGAAGACGAAACCACTGTGCGCAGCAACGAAGCCATTTTCCGAGAAAAATATGGCGACAACCTGCCCATCGAATTTCATCCTGAAATACGCAGCGTTGAGGCGTGCCTAAAATCTAGCACCTTGGCTGTTGAATTGGCGAAGCGACACAATACCCGCCTTCACATACTGCATATCTCCACGAAGGACGAACTGACTTTGTTCCGAAATGATATTCCCTTGGAACAAAAGCGCATCACCTCCGAGGTTTGCGTACACCACCTCTATTTCAATAGTGATGATTACCGCCGCTTGGGCGCTCAAATAAAATGCAACCCAGCCGTGAAAGGCCCTGAACATCAAGCGGCCTTGCTGCCTGCCTTGCTTGACGACCGGCTCGACATCATCGCTACCGACCATGCACCGCATACTTGGGACGAAAAACAAGGCACTTATTTCAATACGCCTTCTGGTGTGCCGCTGGTGCAGCACACACTGAACATCATGCTCGAATTTTACCACAAGGGCCTTATTTCTTTGGAGCGCATCGTGGAGAAGATGAGCCATGCACCCGCCATCTGTTTTAGGATAGAAGACAGGGGCTTTTTGGAAGAGGGCCAATGGGCCGACCTCTCGCTCGTTGACCTGAACAGGGAATGGTCCGTCGCCAAAGACAACCTATATTATAAGTGTGGGTGGTCGCCCTTCGAGGGGCACAGGTTCCGGGGTAGGGTGGAGAGCACCATCGTCAGTGGCCACCTTGCCTGGCACAATGGGCAGTTTTTCGAAGAAAAGAAAGGGGAGAGGGTTTTGTTTCGGGTTTGATGAGTTTGAATTGATTGATGGGTTTGATTTGTTCGATGAGTAGTGTTACGAATCAAACTCATCAAACCCGTCAAACCCGTCAAACCCATCAAACTCATCAAACCCATCAAACCAAACCTACTTGAAATCCACAAAATCCGAAGGGTTCACCGGTTTGCCTTGGTGCCAAAGCTCGAAGTGGAGGTGCGGTCCGTCCGTCAGTTCGCCCGTGTTGCCAATGATGGCGATGGCCTCCCCGCCCCGCACGTAGCTTCCCGCTTTTTTCAACAAAACGGAATTGTGCTTGTAGAAGGTGACGATATTGTTCGTGTGCTGGATGGCAATGGTGTTGCCGGTTTCCAGTGTCCAGTCCGATGAAATGACCCAGCCATCCATTGCTGCTTTGATGGGGGTGTTTTTGGGGGCAATCACATCCACGCCCAAATGTTTTTTCTCAGGGTCGAAGCCAGCGATGATGGTGCCTCCGATGGGCGTTGAAAAATGCATTTGCTCCAAGGGCACTTCCCGAGGCGAAATATTGACCGGATTAACGGCAGCTTGGCCCGTCACGGCCCTTATGTCTGCCATTTCCACCTCATTGCGCAGCTTCGCATCTTCTTCCGACCGGGGTATGGGTTCGTGGCTGTTGCCTTCCACGGTTTTTTTGGCGGGTGGTGCTTCGGGGGCGTACTCCACATCGGAGGTGAGCAGCTTTTTCATGCCTTGGTTATAGCGCTCTTGGGCTTCCACGAGTTGCTCCAGGGAGTCAATATCCCTGTAAATTTTCACCATTTCGGGGTGGGCATTGGCTGTGCCGTAGCCGGGTATGAGCCGTTTGATGGGCGTGAAGACAATGGCGGCGATGGCCAGGGCGGACACCAAGACCACGAGCGTGCTTCCCATCACGTACACGTTCAGCGGGGATAGGTTGAACGACCGCACCTCTTCAAAGGTCTCGTTGTTGAAGATGACCAAGCGGTAGGTGTCCTTCATGCGCTCCCATCTGCGGCGTTCTTTTTTGTTTTCTTCAGCCATGTCGTTAACCGTTGTTTGGAATGAAATAAATTTGCGGTTTAATTAGTTTGGTGTCCTGCGTGTGGGCCTTTACCGAAACTCCGTCTGAAAAGGCCCGTAAAATTCGCAATTTTGGGCAATAACAAAAAAGACAAAACGGAAAGGAGCTTGTGTTGGGCATCGTCTTCAAAAAGAACACCCTTTTTAAGGTGCATTCAAACCCCTTAATTTTGCTCCACCGTTTTTTACAAAATAACTGAATCTTGAAAAAGCTTACTACTTCGCTGTTGCTTGTCACCGTGTTCTTGGTCATCTCTGCTTGCGTGACCCAGAAGAAGAAAGAGGACGTTGGGCCGCTCAAGAAGGGCTACCACAACATGACCGCCCACTACAACGGCTATTACAACGCCACGGTGCTTTTGGCCGAGGCAAAGACCGACCTTGAGCAACAGGTGCAGGACAATTACCGCAAGATACTTCCTATCTATAAATACGTGG
The DNA here is from genome assembly GCA_020848965.1 of Saprospiraceae bacterium. Taxonomy (GTDB): domain Bacteria; phylum Bacteroidota; class Bacteroidia; order Chitinophagales; family Saprospiraceae; genus UBA6168. The sequence goes on along the minus strand of JADLHE010000210.1, from coordinate 5,084 downwards.
CCGCTGAAAACCCAAAGGCGGTGGCCGAAAAAATGGACAAAGCCGCCGCCAAGGTGTCGGTGGTGGTGAACATGCACCGCGTTAGCCGCTGGACGGACGACTGCTACCTCGTGCTGGGCCAATCGCAGTTCTTTAAGCAGGACTACGAATCGGCTGAGGAGTCCTTGGAGTTTATGACCGCCGAGTTCAACCCCAAGGAAATGGAAAAAAAGGAGACCAAGTCGAAAGCCGCCAAAAAGCGCAAAAGGGATGTGATGAAAGGCAAGGTGACAAACGACGGCAAGGATGGCGAACCCAAAGTGGAGCTTTCTGCCAAAGAGAAAAAGAAATTGGCCGATAAAAAGCGCAAAGAGCGGGAGAAGGAGCGCAAGCAAAAAATGAAGGAAGCCAAGAAAAACCGGAAAAAAGGCAAGGCTCCCGCCAAAAAGAAAGGAGAAGCAAAAACCGATAAAAAGAAAGATACCCCAAAAGAAGAGCCGGAAGAAGAGGCCACCGAAACGGCGCTGCCCGCTCCCGGTTCCATTACGCTCGGCAACCTAGAGCCGGAACTGGTGCAAACCGACCCCGAAAACTACTTCATGAAACACCGCCCTGCCTATCAGGAAGGCGTGCTCTGGCTGGCCCGCACCTATATCGAGCGGGACAACTACACCCATGCCGAGCGCTTGCTGAACGATTTGGAGCGCAGCCCTGCCACCTTCCCCGATGTGCGAAGGGAGGCCGCCATTGCCAAGGCGCATTTTTTCCTGTCCCAAAAGAAATATGACCAAGCGGTGGAGCCGCTCAAGAATGCCATCAGCATGGTGGAGGATGACTTGATTAAAGCCCGCCTAGCCTTTATCCTTGGACAAATACACCAGCAGGCCAAGCGCCACCAAGAAGCTTATGATGCCTATGCCTTGGTGCTGAAAACCAAGCCGCCCTATGAAATGGATTTTGCCGCAAGGCTCAATTCTGCACTTTCCAATCCTTCAAAAGATGCAGCCGTAAGCCAGTTGGAGCGCATGCTGAAGGATGACAAAAACAAGGAGTTTCAAGACCAAATCCACTTTGCGCTCGCTTCCATAGCACTTGAAAAAAGTGATAAAAAAGAGGGCATCAAGCAATTGGAAATGTCGTTGGCAAAGAGTTCTGCCAATATTTCCCAAAAGGCAGAGTCCTATCTGCTGCTCGCCGACCTCTATTTCGAGGAAGAAACCTATGTGAAGGCAAAACTCTACTACGATAGCACCCTCATGGTCATGACGAGCGCCGACGAGCGCCATCGCAAGGTGAGCGGCCTGGCCAAGAACTTGGAGGAGATTGCCATGAACCTGCTCACCATCCAAATGCAGGAGAGCTTGATTGCCGTCAGCAATATGACGGAGGAAGATAAATTGGCTTTGGCAACGAGCATCAAGAAGAAAAAGGACCAAGACCGCTTGGATGCCGCCAAACAAAAGGCTGCCAGCCAACAAGGAGCCAATGCCGCCAACCTCCCCAAAGGCGGTGCGGCGCCTGCCCTTCAAAAAGAGCCGCTCAAGTTCTGGGCTTACAACGACAAGGACAAAAAGGACGGGAAACGTGATTTTGAACGCAAATGGGGCAGCCGAACCTTGCAGGACAACTGGCGACGCTCCGACCAAACGAGCATTGCGGATGGTAGCGAGGAAATTCAAGCGGCCAATGAGACTACCCAACTTACCGAAGATGAATTGAAGGAACTGCTGAAGGACGTACCCGACTCGCCCGAAAAATTAGCAGCCGCCAACCGGCAAATTGAGTCCTCGCTTTTCAACCTCGGTGTGCTTTTCCGTGACCGTTTGGAGAACTATAAAAAATCGGTTGAATCGTTGGAAAAACTGCTGACCCGTTACCCGGATACGCAGTACAAGCTGGATGCCCTTTACTACCTGTATCTTTCATACAAAGACATGGGCGATGCCTCCAATGCGCAGCGGTACTATGATATGATTGTGAATGGCTACCCAACTTCCAACTATGCCCGCATTCTGAAAGACCCAAGTTTTGCCGAAAACCTGAAGGCAAAGGAAGACAAGCTGACGACCTACTACGATGAAACGCTCCAACATTTTGAGCAGCGCAAGTTTCAGGAAGCATACGACCGCATCGGAAAGGTTGGGGAACTGTTCGGTGGGCAGAACAACCTGATGCCCCGTTTTGCCTTGCTCGGTGCCATGTGCATCGGCAATTTGCAGGGCAAAGAAGCCTATGTGGCGGCGCTGAAGGAAGTGGTGGCCAAGTTTCCATCCGACCCTGAAAGCACCCGTGCAAAGGAAATTCTGCGCTTATTGGGCGAAAACCTCGGTACTGGGCCAGGCCAACAGCGTGACCTGCCTCCGGGCGAAGGCCAAGTAGGCGAGTACAAGGTGACGGACGACCAATTGCACTATGTCATCGTCGTTTTTCAGGGCGAGGTGGTGCTGAACGATGCCAAAATCATCGTTTCGGATTACAACGAAAAATACCACAAAGCGCAGAAGCTGCGCATGAACAATATCTTCCTCGGCGAGGGGAACAGCAAGCTGCCTGTAATTGCCATCCGCCGTTATACGGACAAAAAGGAAGCAATGGAGTACCTCGATGTAGTGTCAAAGAACAGTAAGGACTTTTTGGATGCCAGCAAGTACAAGTTCGAGCTGTTCCCAATTTCGCAGGACAACTACAAGGAGCTGCTGAAATCCAAGAACTTGGATGATTACCGGGCCTTCTTCGAGAAGAACTATTTGAACAAGTGAGAATTTGCTTGGCAATGAAAAGGGCTGCGACGTGCATATCGTCGTAGCCCTTTTCGTTTTTGGATACCCATACCGCACAATTCGTTCCATCAAATCCACAGTTCATCTATTTCTCATGCAACTCATCCATTAGGGGGGCGGCTTGCTTTTTCCATCTTATAATTTTGCGGAGCAAAGAAAAAACACCGAACCCCACGCAGCGTTGCGGAGCAAAAAATGGTTAAGTGGTTGGTCTGGAAGCTGGGCCAATCCACAAGTCGAATAAAATCGGAAAAACTAGCGCTTTGCGTGAACTATTTTCCGTCTCGTGAAATTCTAGGTAACTGCTTTTTCCAAAATAAAAATCAAGTGGTGGCGGCTAGCCTGTGCATCACAAAAAATAATAATTGCGGACCTTGGGTCGTTGATTCCTTTTAGTTTTGTTAGCGTAACCACACACTTTACAGCAACATTGGAACAAAAAACAATCACTGCCTGACACCGACCAAGCGATTTTGAATGAATTCTGTACTGCAACCCGATACCTTCACTCCTGAAAAAAATTTGGCGGACAACCAAAAAACGGTGCTCAATGCCGTGATTTTGGCGGCTGGCAAAAGCTCCCGCTTTCGTGAGCAGGGCGTTTTGAAGCCCAAAGTCCTCATGAAACTGGGTGGTTTGCGCCTTTTGGAAAGGGCCATTTTGACCCTCCATGAAACGGGCGTGCGGCATTTCCGCATCGTCGTTGGTGCTTACAAAGACCAAGTGGTGCCCGAAATGAAAGGTATCGAACGCCTGCAAGGCATTGATATTGAATACGTTGAGTGCGAAAACTACGAATTGGGCAACGGCGTCACCTTTGCTGCTGGCGCTGCTGGGTTCAATGATTCTTTCCTGCTCACCATGTCCGACCACATCTTCTCGCCAAGTACTGTGCAGGATTTTATCCAAAAGACCAAACAAGCCCCCGAACTTCCCGCCCTCGCCTGTGATGCCGACCTGGAGAACGTCTTCGATATGGACGACGCTACCAAAGTGTCCAGCCGTGACGGCTTTATCCACAATATCGGAAAGGAGATAAAGGAATTCGACCTAGTGGACACGGGGCTTTTCTATTTTCCCGATGGCTATGGCAGCCTCATTGCTGAAAAAGCGGAACAAGGTGCCCACTCTGTCAGCGGTATTATCCAGCATTTTATTGATGGCGATGGGGTGCGGGCCGTGGTGCTCGACAATGCCCAATGGCAGGACGTGGACGACCCGAACATGCGGGACGAAGCCGAGCGCCGCCTGAAGCTCATGTTCCCAACGCCAGAGGCGGCTGCGCTTTTGCCGGAGGCAACCACTGCCAAAGCCGTAAAACCAGCCAGCGATTTTTCCAAGAAAGTGAAAAAGTCCATTCCCTATTTGTTGGGTTTGGCCATCATCGCCGCACTTTTGTTTTATGTGCCCATTGACCTCGTTGGTGAGTCCTTGGCATTGATTGGTGGCAAGGTCTTCCTTGTGTTTTCGGTGGCCATCCTTTGGATTGTAACCAACACGCTCTGCACCAGTACCTTGGTGCGCAACAAAGTGCCTTTCATTGACCTGCTCTACAATAATATAACGGGAGAGGCTTACAATACCATCCTCCCATTGGCCTCGGTCGGTGGAGAGCCTTACCGCATCCAGCACATGACCAACTGGCTCGACCTCCACACAGCCAGCCGGGCCGTGGTCGTTGAGCGGCTCATCAGGGCCATCACGGGGATGTTGTTTGCGGCGGTCTGCCTTACGTTCACCTTGTTTTTGGTGGACATGAGCAATGCCGTGTTCACCACTGTGGCCGTTTTGGCAGCGGTTCATTATGCGGCTAGCATAGGTATTATGTGGTTGGCACTGTCGCATGCGCCCTCCAAAATGGTAGGTTTTGTGCTGAAAAAGTTCAAAATGCTGGAGGAGTACCGCAGCGAACCCATCCCAACAGGCCGTTTTTTCGCTGCCACGGGTTGGAAGTTCGTTAGCCGTATTTTCAGTTTGGTTGAAATGTACGCCATCTTCGCCATCCTCGGTTACGACCCCAGCATGGCGGATATTATCACCATCGCTGGCGCAATTGCCGTGAGTGCCTCTGTCTTCTTCATGCCAGCTGGCCTCGGTGTCAACGAATTGGGCATCGCATCCGCCCTCACCATTTTAGGCTACCCCACTGCCCTTATCATTTCCTTCAGCGTAGTCCGCCGTGCCAGCGTCATCTTCTGGGCGCTGTTGGGTGTTGCACTTCATGCCACGGTCATGGTGGCGAAAAAAATGGCGATGAGTAAAGCCTAAAAATAGAGAGTGAGAGGAGTGAGAGGGTGAGAAAGTGAGAGGGTGAGAGTGCGCAAT
>JADLHE010000209.1 GCA_020848965.1 Saprospiraceae bacterium | reverse complement strand
CCGCCGCCGCTTTTTTTTTAATGCTTCGTTGGTCAGTTTTTCAAAGGAAAACTGACCAACGAAGTTCTATTCAGTCCTACTGCAAAACCACATTATCAACCCGATAGCTTGAAGTCAAGCCAGTTGTGTTGTTGCCTTCGTATTTGAAGCCAATAGCGACTTTCTTTCCGATGAAAGCCGAAAGGTCAATATCGCCGGAAGGAATCCATTCGTGGTCAACATTCGGGGAGCCAGCAATCGTCGCCGTGGAGATTTCTTCCCAAGTCGCCGATAGCGGGTCGCAATTGAAATCGGTGGAAATCCAAACGGTCAAGCCATCGTGGGTCCAAAAGGCTTTTGCCGTCTCGAATGTCAGGGTTTTTGGCCCAGTGATGTCAAGCAGCGGCGTGACGAGCCAACAAGCCATTTCTGGGTTGGTATCGTTGAAAGCAGTTGCCTGCACGTAGGTATTACCGCTAAACAATTTAGCCTGCCAACGACGAGACCCGGTTTCTACGGCATTTGTCCAACCCGTCAAAGCAATATCCGTATTGTTGGAGCCAGTTGAAAAATCCTCGCTCAAGGTACCAACCACGAGTGGTGGATTGCCATTTTGGCAAGGGTCGTTTCCGCCCGTATTGCCGCCACCAGTGCCTAGTTTCACATTGTCCACCCGGAAAGTACCAGTTTGACCGCTAGGGCCGCTGCCCACATAATGGAAGCCGATGGCTACTTTTTGGCCAATCAAGGCCGCAAGGTCAATGTCTCCAGAAGCAATCCATTCATTGCTGGCGCTGCTGGCACCTGCTAGTGTGGCATTGAGCGGCACCCAAGTAGCAGCCGTTGGGTCGCATTCAAAATCGGTGGAAATCACAGCGCTGAAACCATCGTGCGTGTAAAAAGCAGTGGCAGTTTCAAAGGTGAGGACGGCTGCCGCAGCAGTGACTTCAACGAGCGGTGAAACGAGCCAAATGTCCATTTCGCCATTCGTGTCGTTGAAAGCAGTTGCCTGCGCATAGATATTGCCGCTGAACTCCTTGAACTGCCAGGTGCGGCTGCCTTTGATTGCAGCGTTCGTCCAGCCATTCAATTGCACAGGGTCGTTGTTGATGCCCGTTTCAAAATCTTCGTCAATACCTGCTACGGTAGGAACCGTACCGCCAGCGCAAGGGTCTGGGCCGCCACCGCCACTGCAACGGTCGCCCGTCATGCCAGCCACATCATTGAGGTCACGAACGAGGAACTGGAGGTCTTGGCGGAAGATGCCAAGGACGCCCGTCAAGTCGCCATTGCCATTTGGCAAGCTTGCACCTGCGAAATTCGCAAAACCGCTGGTGCGGACAATCAGGCTGAGGCCGCTGCAATCAACGAAATCACGGTTGTAGGTGGTTTTGGTGACAGGGTCGGCAAAATTCAGGCTTGTATCGGCATAGCCCACCTCCACGCCAGTGACGGTTACCAAAGTGTTCACATCGTCAAGCGTAAGCTGAGCGATGGTTTTCACCTTTGGGGCAGGTGCTCCCACTTTTTTGCCGGGGTAAAGGTGGTCACTGATGCGAATGATATTGCCGAGCTGGCCATCGTCGGTGATGAAACCACCCAATTGTGTCAGGTTGTTGTAATCACCCAGTACCAAGCCTTTGCATTTGATATAAACCTCCCGTCCAATTGGGTAGAGGGTATAGCTGTTGGAGGTTTCAATTTTCACCATGATACCACCCGTTTCATCTTGCAAAACAAAGGACTGGTAAAGGTTTCCGCTGGCGTCATCAGCCACTACAATGCCTTTCACAATCAAGTCATCGTTGATGGTTTCCAGACTGCCAAACGAATGTAGCGCCTTCAGTTCAGCGATGGTCGTGGTTGCTGTTAAGCCGGTGTCTTCGCCGCCAGTTGGTGGTTGGTCGAAGTCTTCCTTAACACAGGCATTGATGGTCAAGCCGATGAAAAGTAGTGGAAGGAAAAATTTGATTAAGTTTTTCATCTATCTTAATTGTTGAATTGCTGTATTGTTATGATTGTTTGATTGCTGGCATTGCTAAATCATTGATATTGAAGTGGTCGTTTAACGAGTAACAATTCAATAATCTAACAATCCAATAATCCAAAAAACTTAGAACCTCAAGGCACCCATGATAAAGAAGTTGGTGCCGAAGGCGTAGAAATATTTTGGAGGAAACAAGTTGATGCCTTTGTCGAAATCACCACGGTCGAAGCGCAATTGCTCGTAGCCACCTGTGCGTAAAGAGGCATTGAGCAGATTGGTTACACCGAAAGTGAGGTTAAAAAACACATCGTCGTTGACTTTAAATGATTTGTTGGCGAAAAGGTCAACCGTGTAGGCACTTGCCAAGCGCTCTTGGTCCACTTTTTTATCATAAACCTCGCTGCCCTGCACATCGCCATAAACGGCATCTACCGTGCGGCGGTAAGGGTTCACGTCCACATAGTTGCGGTCGAAATAGTTGACTGTCACGCTGGCCGACCAGAATTTGGGTGAACGGTATTCCAAGGAGCCGCTATAAGCTGTTTGCGGGGTGCTTGGAATGTAGAAGTTTTTCAGATAGGCTACCCCCTGATCTTGTAGCAAGCCGTCGTTGTCCGTCACGAAGATTACATTGGGCCGGGAAGTGTAAATATACTCGCCGATGGTTGCCACGCCACTAGCTGTCAGGCTCGGGGAGATTTTGTATTGAAGCGCCAATTCAACGCCTGCGTGGCGTTTATCCAAGCCTGTCAAAATATTGGTTCCAAAGCCGTTGACGTCGTTTTCAAGATAGAAACGATTGACTTTCAGGCTGTTATGAAATTCCGTCCAGAAGAAAGTTGCCCTTGCCTTTGCCCTTGGAGAGCGGAGTAAGTAGCCAGCCTCGCCGCTGTACACCAGTTCGCTGGTCAGGCCCGGTATCACTTGGTCACGGCTGCGGGCGGAAGCATAGGCGTTGCGGATGTCTGGTGCACGCTTCATGTATGCGCCGTTCACATACAGGTAGTTACGGCCATTCAGTTTATAGGTGAAACCTCCTTTTGTTGAATAATTCAGGAAGTTTTGCTTTTTGGAATCACCGTAGGAGTTGTCGGGAAAACGGCCATTTTGGTAATGCCCCGTGCGCCAGAAGTTCAGCATGGAAGCCTCACCAGCAACGAAGAAATCAACCTTGCCGTAACTGAATACGGCTTGGAGCCATGAACCTGTTTTTTGACCTGTGACATCATAATCCCATTTATAGGTGTCGCCTTTGCGAACGATGGGGTCGGGGTCGTTCAAGTTGTAGTTTGGATTCTGGCCGGGCAGCGGGTTTGTGAGTGCAAACCTATCCACATTGACGAAATAGTCGCCACCGAGCAGGTCATTCACCACCGAAAAATAGTGGGTCTTTTCTTGCTGGTAGTTCAGGCCAAATTGCAGCGTCAAATGGTCGGTCAGGTTGTTGTTGTAAATGGTGTTGGCACTAAGGCGATTGAGGTCCGAGCGCTGTTCTTGCAGGACCACTTGGGACATATTGCCCGTCGTGTTATTGTAGCTCACGCCATTCAGCCGATTCCCTTCATAGATTTTATCCCATTGGATTTGCATCAAATCAGGGTTGTTGCGCAGCGTCTCGTCCACATATTGGGCGATGGCTTCGCCACCATTGCCTGCAATCCTATAATAGTCGGGCAGGTAGCGATAATAGTCAGGACGAGGGTCGGGCGCATTGAACCAATCCAATTGGGTGCGGCCATAACGGCCCGTCAGATAACCAACAGCCGTGGTCAAGGATGATTTGTTGTTGATGGTCCAATCATGGCGAAGGATGGCAAATGGCTGGTGGGTGTTTACCACACGGGAATCCCTTTTTTCGCCATTTTGCCAGCCCCAGGTTGGGTTGTAAAAATTGGTGCCAGCAATATTGTTTGCCAATTGCGTGGAAGGCTGTGAAGCTCCCCGCTTTGTTGGCGTGCCCACCAAGGTCAAGTTGAGCATGTGCTTGTTGTTCAACTTCTTGTCAACGGAAGCAAAATAGGCATAGGCATCATAAAAAGTGCCGGGTATATAGCCTTCCTCTGCCCAACGGCGGCTGCCGGAGAGGGAGAGCGCCCAACCTTTTTTGTTCATGCCAGTATTCCAGGTTGCCATTACACGGCCCGTGTAGGCACGATTGCTGAACATGTAGGAAATCCTTTTGCCAACCCGCTGCTCGCTGGCACGGGTGTCTATTGCTGCTGCACCGCCAATATTCCCAAAGCTATAGGCAAACGGGCTGAGGTCAAAGGTGTTTTCCCGGTTTCGGGTAACGTCGTTGAGGCCGCCCCACGTGCTCCAGAATACCGAACCTGTCTCAAGGTTGTTTACTGGAATGCCATTGAAAAGCGTGGTTGTTTCCGAATCGTATCCCCTGATTTCAAAGCCGCCCGAACTTAGGTTAAACGATGCTGCCGCAATGAAGGGGTCACGGGAAGCGGAAAGCACGCCGCTCACATTTTGGTCGCCAATATCGCTGTCGTCGTCCGAGAGCGTGATGGTTGGAATCCGGTCTTCATCTGTTACAACATCCTTGGCATTGGACTCAGGCACCTTGGCCGCAGTTGACATGACAATTGGCCCCACCTTGTAACCGGAACTGGTCTTGGTCATTGTTACCTCCGAAAAGTTT